>JAGNMT010000100.1 GCA_017991025.1 Verrucomicrobiales bacterium | reverse complement strand
GCCCTGGGGATTCCAAGGAAGCACACCCTGTAATCGCAGGATCGCATAAGTGAAGACCACGCCGACCAAACTCAAGGCGAGGATGGCGAAGGTGTATTGCTTCCAGCCTTGCTCGCGCTGCGGATCAATGCCGAGCAGCTTGTAGGTGAGCTTTTCGGCCGGCCGGATGACCGGATCGAGCCAGGTGCGGCCGTTGGCATCGAGTACCTGCATGAGGTAGAGGCCCAGCGGCTTGGTGATGAGCGTGAGTAGTCCGAGGAAGAGGGCGAATTGAATCCAGTCGGTGGCGTGCATGGTGATAAAGTTAGAATTTTTCAGGACGCAGCATCGCCACGGTGAGGTAGGCGAGCAGGGCGAGGGCGATGATTCCGGCGAGGATGGTTTCCATGGAGGTGGGTGTTAGAGGGATTCGCAGCCGTTGGCGTAGGAGCCGCTGATGACGAAGAAGGCAGCGAGGACGAAGAGGTAGACGAAGTCGGTGATCATGACTCAACATGATCCCGCAAAACACCCAGGACGAGAATAAAAGTCTGGGAGTTGCGCGTTAAAAGAGCGTAAAATTCGAGGACTACTTCCCCACCGGCACCAGACTCACATTGTCGATGAAATACGCGGTCTCTTTCGTCCCGAGCGAGCTGAAGAGCAGGTAACTCGCGGCATTCCACTCGGGCTTGCACGGGAGGTCTTTGACGTCCTGGGTCGAACCGTCTTCGCGGGTCAGAGCGATATCGTATTTGCCGGCACCGGTCGTGGCGGTGAAGGTGATCCGGATCCATTCGCCTGGCTTCACGTCGGCTAGCGGGATGCTCCTGCCGTTGTTCGCGACGAGTTTACCGCCCTGCCAGCGGACATAGGGACCGGCCGCGAACTCGCCGCCTTTGACCCGCATCTCGAAGAACCAGTCGGCTCCGGGTTGTCCCATGATGTCAAAGCTGACGCGGAAGCTGCCCTCTTCCCATTTGGGAAAAATGTCGAGGACGGGATCGTAGCTATGGGCAAGACCGGGCTTGTCCTGTGCTTTGAGACTTCGCCTGGATGCTCCGCCGCCCGGAACAGGAATCGGTGACGAGGCCTCCTCGCTGACCATGAACCCTTCGCCTTTGTCCTCCTGCCCGTGAGGACGATCGTATTTGGCGTTGCGGATTCCAATGACTCCGGCGGGAGTGCCTTCAAAGGTTTGCCGGTCGATCCGATACTCGGGCGAAGGCCATGGTTTTGAGTCAGTGTCCCAGTTCGGGTAAAGGTGGCCCTTTGCGGCGAACTCCCTCCACGCGGGATCATCTTTGCGGACACCGGCGACGGTCAAGTCCCAGGGCTTGAATCCGATCTTTTCTGCGGGACTGCCTGGTTTGAGACGGAAATCGCGCTTCGCCACATCCTCGAAGAGCGGGTCTGCAAAGAGGGAGCCCGGGTCACGCCCCATCTTGCGCCATTCGTCCCAGGTGAAAGAGGACTTTGTCAGGAGCGCCGGAATCTTTCCGTCAGTCGGCCAGTAGAGATTGTTGCGGAAGATCAGGCTGTCTTTCGGATCGCCTCGATCGGGCTTTTCGAAGAATTTCCAGTTCCACTCACCTCCATCGAGAAGCGGCGAAGCGGGATCCCAGATGACGATGTTGTGTTCGTAATTAAAACGCAGGCGGGGTTCGTTGCGTGACCCCTGGATTTGGGCGGTGTGACCGAAGGCAAAGATATTATTCCGAACCGTGTTGTAGTAGCCATAGTGCTGGTGGAAGCCTGCGTTCCAGGTGTCGTGGACGAGGTTGTTTTCCATCAGCGTGTCGGTGGCCCCTTCGTCATTGTAGAGTCCCCAGCCGCCGTAGCGATGGCTGGCGATGTGATGGACATGATTGCCGCGAATGATCGTGCCCGGGGAGGCGCCGAGGCCGTAAAAACCGCCCATGTCGCTGAGATAACCCCAGCCGAGGTGATGAATGTGATTGTTCTCCACGAGGGTCTCGCGCGAGGCGGTGTCGCCATAGCCCCAGTTCCAGCCCGCGCTGACGCCGGTGTAGTAAAAATCGGCGATGTCATTGTGGCTGACGTCGCAGTGTTGAGTATGTGTCAGGACGATGCCACAGGCGCTCGGGTGCAGTCTGCCGCCGTGCTGGATGATGTTGTTGTCGACGATAATGTGGTGATTGACACGGTCGTCGGCGGGACGTGCCGTTTCCCCGATGTAAACGCCGCCGCCACCGAGATCGTGGAGGCGGCTCTTTTTCACGAGTGCGTCCGAACAACCGTTCTTAAACCAGATCGCATGCAGGCCGGTGTGGGCGACTTCACAATTTTCAAATCGAATGCCGCTGCTGTCCTCGATCTCGATGGCTCCGTCGCTTGTCGTTGCGGCTTGTCCATCGTGGAGACCGTCGACGGGGTAGTTGTAGTGACTGTATTGAAAGGCGATGCCCTTGAACTGGATCTCCTTTGCGCCCTTCACGACGAGGAACTTTTTGACGACCGGGGCGATCACTTCGGTATTTGGCAGGTCCTCTCCGGCGAGCGCTTGATAGAGCACTTCGCCTTTTGCGCGATCGAGAAACCATTCCCCCGGGGCATCGAGCGCCGAGCGGAAATTCTCCATCCAGTAGCGCTGGTCCGGCTCAAACTCGACGAAGGGATAACGGGCACGGCCCTTGATCTGAACGGCGAGGGTGGCATCGTCGAGCGCCTTGATGCGGCACTGCCCGACCGCCCAGGCGTGGGTCACCGTGATCAAGGCACCGTCACGCTCATTCACCGGGATCGCTTTAATCACCTCGTAATGCTCCGGCGCGACCGCGAAGGCGTAAAAGTTCATGTCTTTCGTCAGTCCGGGGAACACAGTCGCGCCGACCGCATCGGTGATGTGGAAGAAGCCTTTGTTCGGCGTGCGCGCCCTTGTCGCGCGGCGACCGGCTATCCAGAGTTGCTCGAAGTTCCAGGCTTTGTCCGCAAGGGGCGCCCTCCAAAGCCCGGTCTCCGATTTCGTCCAACCCGTGATCGCCTTTCCGCCGCGGAAGACCGGCCTCGCACCGGGGGCGGCCTCCCAGGTCACCTGAGAATCTTCCGACTCGAGGGTAATCGTTCCCGTTAAAGGGTAAACACCATCAGCGACGAGGATGCGAACGGGCTTCACCGCTGTCCGGGCGGCATCGCGGGCGGCCTGGGGCGTGGAAATCGGGCCCGAGGGGGAGAGTTGAATGTCGGCGGTAAGGCCAATCGAGGCGTTGCAGAGAATCAGGAGAAGGGAGGATCGGATCATGATTGCATGCCATAGTCAGCCCGTTGGCCCCAGTTTTCAAATGAGGAGATGCCGGGGAGTCGGGGTGCTTTTGTAGGGAAATGTGGTGGCGTCGTTGTGGGAGGATTTTTCTTTGAACGAAGCGACGCTTCGGTGCACTACAGTATCAACAATGGCGCGTGGGCTCATAGCTGTCTTTTTAGTCTTCCTGATCGGGAATCCGATGTGCTGTTGTGCCCTCGCTGCATGCGAGAAAGCTGATTCCGCTCAAGCCTTGCTTCCCGCCTGTTGCCGGGAAAAAGAGAATCAAGTTCCCCCGTCTGGCGAGCACAGTGACGACTCCATTGCATGCTCCTGTAAAAAGATACAGGGTGTTGTCTCTGCGGACCGGGTATACAGCGCCCTCCTTTTTCCGATTGGCTTGCTTCCCTCGATTCGCGAATCAGGGACGGTATTTGTGTTCCCCGCTCCATCCGGCGTTGTCGAGGCTTCGACTCGTTCAGGACCGCCCGGTCCCAGTGGGGCCATAGCCCCCTTCCATATTCTTTACGGGGTTTTCCGTTGTTGAGCAGGCGCGTGCCTTCCGCGCTTTCCGTCTCGAATCCTTGCGGCCACTGCGGTCGGGCCGGGAGAATCGGGAACGGGTTTCGGTGCTCAAGCCAGTCTCCCTTATGAGAGGCTCTGACCCGAAGGTCGGAAGGACGCATCAGTGACCGGACAATCTTATTCTTTCTGGCCCGATAAACCGGACTGAATCACAACGAAATCAATCTATCTGTATTCAATTCAAATATCATGAAAACGCTTATTACCACTCTGTTTGCTGCGGCACTCGCCTTGACGGTTTCAAACGCAAGGGCCGAAGACAAAACCTTCGAGGGCGAGATGTCCTGCGCGAAGTGCAATCTCAAGATCGCCGACACGTGTGAAGACACGCTCAAGGTAGGCGAGGTGCTCTACCTCCTTGAAGAGGGAGGCAAGCGCAAGACGAGCGAACACGTCTGCTCGGACTCAGCCAAAGTCAAGGTGACTGGCAAGATGGAGGAGCGCGACGGGAAGAAGTATATCGTCGTATCCAAAATCGAGGTTGAGTGAGGTCACTCGGGAAAGCACGGCGTCCAACCGTTCTTGACTGTCTGAACGCGCCGCCCCGAAACACGGGGCGGCGTTTTTTTGTCCGTTTTTCCCGATGTTCTGGTTCTTGATTTTGACCAAAGCCCCTGTTGGGGCTCCACTCTGCGAACACAAGCAAGTTTTGCACGCTCTCTCCGAAAATCTGATTTCTCCCGTCGTTCTTTGTTTTGTCCTCGGGATCATGGCCCGGTGGATCAAGAGTGATCTCGCGATCCCGGAGCCGATTTATCAGGGGCTCTCCATCTACCTCCTCCTCGCGATCGGGCTCAAGGGCGGTTCGGCCCTGGCGGTTACACCCTTTTCGGAGATCTTCCTGCCCGCGGTGATGACGCTGCTCCTCGGAATTGTGACGCCGGTCTCCGCGTTTTACTTAATGAGGTACGTTGGAAAGCTGGAGACGATCGATTCAGCTGCGGTGGCCGCGCATTACGGATCCGTTTCGGTGGTGACCTTTCTCGCCGCCGTTGAAGCGGTGAAGCGTTCCGGAGTCGAGATGGAAGGTTTTCTGCCCGCGCTGGTGGCGGTCCTGGAAGTTCCCGGCATCATTGTCGCGCTGCTCTTTGCGAACAAAGCGGGGACTGGTGGCGGGAGTTGGAAAAAAGCTCTGCACGAAGTGGTCACGGGTAAGAGTATCGTCCTCCTCATCGGGGGCTTGCTGATCGGTTGGGTTTGCGGACCGGCAAAGCTGGTCGATGTGCAGCCGTTTTTTGCGACTGCTTTTAAGGGTGCGCTCTGTATTTTCATGATCGAACTCGGGCTTGCCGCCGGAAAACGTCTCAGGGATGCGGGCCGTGCCGGAGGACGATTGCTTATTCTTGGTTGCGTCATTCCAGTGTTGCATGGGACCCTGGGTGTTTTCGCCGGAGTGCTTGCGGGCTTGACTTCGGGCGGGGCCGCGATCCTCGGGGCGATGGCCGGCAGCGCCTCCTACATCGCTGCTCCGGCCGCCGTGCGGGTCGCTCTGCCGAAAGCCAATCCTGCGTTCTACCTGACTCTAGCCCTGGGTATCACCTTTCCTTTTAATCTCGCTTTTGGTATCCCGCTCTTTCAATACTTAGCCGACTTGTTCACTGCATGGCTGTAAGAATTTCACTTCGCAAAATTACGATCATTGCCGAGCGCGTTCTTCGCGATGATATCATCGCTCTCTTAAAAAAGCACGGCGCGCGCGGGTGGACGCTCACTATGGTCGAGGGCGAAGGATCACGCGGGATTCGCGCCTCGGAGTGGGAGGGCCGCAATGTTCAGATCGACACGCTCGTGTCACCCGACCTCGCTGAGCCTATCATGGACGAAATCGGCGAGCGGTATTTTGCCGACTGGTCGGTGATCGTCTACGTCACTGATGTTGAGGTGTTGCGGCGGGAGAAGTATCTGGGGTGATCGACGGGAGTATTCTGGGTTCGTTGCTCTCACACCGGCCGCAACACGCTCTTCACGACCTCGCCCCGGTGCATCTTCTCAAACGCCTCGTGCCATTCCGTGACCGGCCAGACGCCGCCGATGATGGGTTTGACATCGAATTGCCCGCTCGCGAGCAGCGCGATGACCCGCTCCCAGATCGGCCAGTTGTGGCTGAAGCTGCCCTGAAGGGTGATGTTTTTCTGCACGAGCGGATCAAGGTTGAAATTGAGCGGTTGTGGTCCCCAGCCGACCTTGCTGATCCAGCCGGCGGGGCGGACGAGGTCGAGCGCGATCTTCAGGGTGATGCTCGCCCCCGCCGCATCGATGACGCCGTCGCAACCAAGGCCATCACGTCTTAAGGCCCAGGGTTTCGCGTCGCCGATGATGACCTCGCAGCCGTATTGTTTCGCGATCTCCAAACGATGCGCATCCTGTTCCAGGCCGACGATGGCGACTTCAGCTCCGCAGAGCTTCGCCATGGCCGCGCAGAGAATGCCGATGGTGCCAGGTCCCAATACAACAACACGATCACCGGGTTCAATGCGGGCGTTTTTGACCACGGCGCTGTAGGCCACGCAGCAGGGTTCGGTGAGACAGGCCTGTTCGAAGGGAAGCTGGTCGGGCACGTGGTGAAGAATGCGCGAAGGGACGCGGACGTATTTGGTCATGGCTCCGTTGACGCCGTAACCGAATCCCTTGCGGGTGGGGTCGAGATTGTAGAGTCCCCGGCGTGTCATGGGATTGTCCCGGCTGATGATCGCGGCGGTTTCGGAGACGACACGGTCGCCTTCCTTCCAATGCTCGACCTCCTTGCCGACCTCGACTATGTGGCCTCCGAACTCGTGACCCAGCACTACAGGGTAATTGACCGGCCAGGAATGATCGGCGGTCCATTGGTGCAGGTCGCTGCCGCAAACCCCGACATTGGCGACTTCGAGGAGAACGTCCTCAGGCCCGATGGTGGGTTTGTCGATCTCGCGGATTTCTACGGAGTGTTTTTCAGGGGCGTAGTTGACGACGGCAGCGGATTTCATGTGAGCTGTTTAGCGGGTAGCAATTTGGCTGTTTAGCAAAAGAGAAAGAAGAAGCAGGGGCGGAAAGAGTAAAGAGCTAAAAGGCAAAAAAGCTACCTGCTAAACAGCTCTCCACACCTCCTGCGCATGCACTGCCTCACAAATCATGCGCAGGGAGGCTTCCAGATCCCCGTTGGCGGTCTTGAAGGCATCGGCGTCGATGGTGAGGGGCGCTCCGAGGACGACGAGGGGGGCCCCGTATTGGGGGCATTGGATGGCCTGTTCGAGACTGAGACCTCCGACAGCCTGGACGGGTACCTTCACTGCTCGCACCACTTCCCGCAGTCTATCGAGCGGGCTGGGCATGCGGTGACCGGCGGCGGCGATGCCGCGGCGCTCGTCGTAGCCGATGTGATGGATGACATAGTCGCATCCGAGGTCTTCGAGGAATTTAGCGCCTTCGACCATGTCGGGGCAGATCATGTTGTCGCCCATGACCTTGCAGCCGAAGTCGGCACCGGCTTTCACGACGCATTTGATCGTCTCGGCGTGGGCGCGGGCCATCACGACGACGTGGGTGGCACCGGCTTTCGCCATCATCTCGGCCTCGAGGTAGCCTCCGTCCATTGTCTTGAGGTCGGCGACGATGGGTGTATCCGGAAAGGCGGCGCGCAGAGCGCGAACGCCGTGGAGACCTTCCGCGAGGATGAGCGGAGTGCCGGCTTCGAGCCAGTCAACTCCGGCGCGCATCGCGAGGGCGGCCGTTTCGAGGGCTTCATCAATGTTCGTGAGGTCGAGGGAAATCTGTACGATGGGTTTCATAGCGGGACGGCTTGCAAAGCATGACAGATCGAACCACCTTCGTCGCGACAAAAACTATGGGAAATACGTCACCACTCAAACCGCTCGAACGGCGGAAGCGACCCGTCGCGGAGGTGCGGCGATGGGAGCGGGAGCGTGATGAGTGGGTCGCCGCGATCGATCCATTGAGCCATTTTCACCGGCTTTTTGACCATATCCCGGGCCTTCATTTTTTTGCGAAAAATCGGGAGGGCCACCTCATGTTTGCCAGCCAGGGCTTGCGGGCACGCTACTCGATGCGCGACGAGACCGAAATTATTGGGATGACGGATTTTGATCTCAATCCTGATCTCATGGCGAGGGCCTATGTCGACGATGATGAGCGACTCCTTGCCGGGAAAACGAAAGTGATCGAGCGTCTCGAACTTTGGTGGGATGGTCAGGGCATGCCGGACTGGTTCATGGTCACCAAGCTGCCTTTGTGCGACCGGAAGGGAAAGATTCAGGGAGTGATGGGATTGCTGCGTCGACCTGATGATGCGGATCGTCAGCTTCCCGTTTTTCAAACCGTCGCGCGAGCCGTGGAGATCATTCGGAGGGATTTTGCCAAGCCGGTCGTGATTGAGGAAATCTCGCGGATTTGCGGTCAGTCCCTGCGGCAGTTGCAACGGCGTTTTCGAACTGCCTTCGGGATCACGCCGCAGGAGTTTCTGATCAAGACCCGCGTTTTAGCTTCACAGCGGCTTCTGGAGGAGACATCGCGCAATGCGGCGGAGATTGCTCGCCTCTGCGGGTTTGTCGACGCGAGCAGTTTTACCCAGCATTTTCGCAAACGGATGGGCATGACACCGACGGCCTATCGGGAGCGGTTTCGGCGCGGGTAGAGGGTCGTTTTATGAAACTCCAAAATGCTTCTTCACTTCCGGCTTCATCCAGAAAATCAGGAGCGGGACACAGGCAGGAAGGAAACAGGCGCTGGTCATCCCGAGGCAAATGATGATGAGATCATACATCCAAAGCCATCGTCTCGGTTTCAGAATCAGGGGAAGAAGCGAAGCGATAAACAAGACGAGTCCCATAAGAAGCATGAGCGCCCCGACCAGGAGTTGTTCGGTCTCCGACATTTCGACAGTTGACGGATCACACGAGAGGAGAAAGGCGGAGGCCACGGTGACAACGAGATAAAGGAAGCAGAGAATGGAGCAGTAGACTCGAAACCAGACGATCACCTTTGGAGTCTCGTTCTCCGGGGGGAGTGGCGGGATGGCGGGCATATTGAGGAGGGCCGATGGGCGTCTAAGGCTCTCTTGAACCCGGCATGGTTGGTATGTCGACTTCCACGGGAGCTGACCTGGATTCGAGAGGGTGCCCGGGGGTATGCTTCGGTTTCTCTGTGGTGGGGTGTATCTCAAGGTCTCTTAATGACGCGAGCTGCCTCAGGGATCTGTCCGCGTCGTTGACTAAATAAAGAGAGGCGAAAGTGACGAGAATTAGAAAAATGGCGATACTTCCGATGATGTCCTTCATTTTCATGAAATCGGCAGTCTGGATCCGGCCTTGGACGATGGCGAGGAGCGATATTTCCAGGATTGTCGCAAAGAGAAAAAGGAAGAGGACCACGGGAAGAACACCCCAAAGAATCAGGCTACGGATACGGAGTAACACGCAAATACGATTCTTCCTCTC
>JAGNMT010000099.1:7988-9276 GCA_017991025.1 Verrucomicrobiales bacterium | reverse complement strand
CCATTTGGAGTGCCTGGATTCCGCGTCGATCGAGTAGCGGCGCAAGCCATGGAGTCGATGGTAATGAAGTGATCGCAGCGACAACAGGTCCCTTTCTGAGGCTTGGTTCAAGACATGGAGACGTTCCTGAGCTTTGTCGATTCTCAAGTCACCCAACCTCTTCAAATCCTTCCGGGAGAGTTCCTCACCCTCGAAGATTTTCCGGGTAATCTCATCGACAAAACTCTCGATCATTGGCACTCAAGTGTAACCAAAAAAGAGAACATTGCAAGCAACTTCAAACGGACGGGTGTTCCGCCCCTTGCCTCAAAATGATGGACGCCGAAGCGGAGTTTCGAGAAAAGGCGGTTGATGTCCATTGCCTCTTAACCTAGGGCACTGCGGCGAATGGCAATCACCATGAGCCGATCCCCCCGCCGCCATCGCCTCCTTCCAAAAGGCCCGCCCGGATGTCACGGTGATCCGTTGATCCCGCCGCCTCACGCCGCCCTCCCGGGGTCGCAGACCCCGACTACAAGGTTTGACTCCGATGAACGCGCCAGCGTCTGTAGGTGGCCTCTGCGAGGCCGGGAAGGACGCCTGACGTATCCGAACGCGCGCCAATCTCACCCATTTCCCAACTCGACCGCTAAGAATCCTCGGCGACCCGCTGCAGATGGCCGCGCCGTTTCGCTCACACCATGAGCCAGAGGAGGGCAATAATACTCAAACCCAGGCCTTCGCCTCCATCCGAGGCTGCGGGATTCACGGCGTTCAGCGGCAAGCTGATAAAAGATAGCCAGAAAACAGAGAGGTGCCAGAGCAAACGCTGACAACTTTCTCCTGTCCAATCGTCCCGCTTTGCGACTTATTCCATGAGCCCCATGAACACCGAAGCTGTCCCCCAACCGGAGAATGATCGCACCGAGGCCTTTCTGCGTCTCCTCACTGAACACGAAAGACGACTCGGCATCTACGTGACCGGTCTCGTCGCCTGCCCTCAGGATGCCCAGGATGTCCTCCAGGAGGGGAAAATCGTGATGTGGCGTCAGTTCCATCAGTTCGAGCTCGGGACGAACTTTGCGGCGTGGGCGCGGAAGATCCTTTTCTACCAGATCCTCGCCTTCCGCCGTCGCTCCAAACGCGACCGTTCGGAATTTCTCAGTGATCGTCTCCTCGAAACGCTGAGCGAAGAATCGGAGAGCGCGATCAAAGAACAGCGCTGGCAGAAGCGGGAAATCGCACTCCAGGCGTGTGTCACGAAACTCTCCGACGAGCATCGGGAAATCCTCGAACTTCGCTACCGCGA
>JAGNMT010000099.1:0-7888 GCA_017991025.1 Verrucomicrobiales bacterium | reverse complement strand
CTCGCCACGATCTCGTTTGATTCCGGTGCCGAAGTCATTCTCGAGGCTCCGGCCAAACTGACCCTCGTCGATGCCATGAATTGTGTGCTCACGAGCGGCACCGCTGTCGCCGAAGTGGGTGAGACCGCCGAAGGATTCGCGATCACGACCCCCGGCGCGAGGGTCATTGATCACGGGACACGATTTGCCATCAACGTCCACCCGACGAGCGGGGCCACCCAGACGCAGGTCTTCGAGGGCCTCGTCGAAGTGGAGCTCAGCACCAGCAAAGAGCGCATCGAGCTGCGGACCGGGCAACGGAATCTCGTCGAGGGCCGCCAGATCGGTGCCGTCAGCGAGGGCAGTGACGAGGCGACCTGGGCGCTCCCTGACGCCACGGATTCAAAAAAAGAAAAGAATACGATCACTGTCACCACGGCCGGCCCTGGCGGGGCGGACGCCTACGTCTGTGCCGGAAACCCGAATGGGCATGACTCGGAGACACTCCTCCTGCTGAAAAACGCCATCGAGAAGAATGGGCCGCATCGCAAATCCTTCCTGCGCTTCGATCTCAATGAAGTCGCTTCCGGCAGCATTCAATCCGCCCTCTTGAATCTGCATTTTGCCCCGACGGGATGGGGCCTCGCCTCCCACCTCGGGAACTCGGAATTTTCCGTTTACGGGATCACTGACGATACCCTCGACAACTGGAAGGCAGAGGACCTCGACTGGGCCAATGCGCCGGCGAATGACACCGAAAACGGCACGTCGCTTCTCCATGAAAAGGCCATCCTGCTCGGGACATTTACCGTGCCAAGGGGCATCCAGTCCGGCACCTACGGTATCAGCGGAGAAAAACTCGTCGCATTCTTAAACCGGGACCCGAACCGCAGGGCCTCGCTCGTGGTGGTGCGAAACACCGTTGAAGTCCGCGGAGGAGGACTCGTCCACGCATTCGCCAGTTCCCGACACCCCAGCCTTCCTGCTCCGGCGCTGGTTCTCAAGGTAGCGAAGTGACACGGAAATCACTTCTCGTTCCAATCCGTGCCGTCGGCCATGACACTGGCGTTGATCTCGAGTAACTTCACCTTCAATGACTCCAGCAATTCCGGCTTCGAGGCCGCGATATTTGTTGTCTGATTCGGGTCCGTCTTCAGATCAAAAAGCTGGAAATTCGTGTAACTCCCCTGCCTGATAGTCGGGATCCATTTCTCGTCGAACATATTGTCCGTCGACAGTTCGTAGTCAGGGTCCGCCGTTAACGAATAGTCCCCGTCCCGCATTGCGACGATGGGGCGGGATTTCTGCAGGTGCCAAAAGAGCGGCTGGTGCCTGGAAAAGGGACTTTTGCCCGTCAAGAGGCCCGAGAGGTCAGACCCGTCGAGATGAACCCCGGGAGGCGCTTCCAAACCCAGCAGACCGCACAAGGTCGGCAGCACGTCGACCAATCCTGCAGGCACATCCGACACGACTCCGGCTTTGATTTCCCCCGGCCATGAAAATATCCCAGGAACACGGATGCCACCCTCCCAGTTCACGCCTTTCTGCCCGCGAAGATCACCGGTGCGATCATCCCGGTAGCTGCCGTTGTCCGACGCGTATATGATGATCGTATCCTCCGGCGCACCGATCCCGCCGAGAGTCGCGAGGAGGCGCTTGATGGCCCGATCCGTATTATCGATCGTCCCGGAGTAGACGGCCGCCTTATCCTTCAAATCCCCATAGGTGGAAACAATCTCATCGGGTGCCGCGATCGGATCGTGGGGCTCGTGAAACCAGACATTGAGAAAGAACGGACGCGTTTTATCCTCCCTCGCCCCCAGCCACCGGATCGCCTCGTCGACGACGTTCTGGCAGGAATAACCCTCCACTTCACCGACCGGATTGCCGTTGCGGATGAAGGTCTTCGGATTGAGATGACTCGGCTCGGCATTGTTCCATGTCGCAAACCAGTGATCAAATCCGTGCTTGTCCGGTGTGGGCTTGTCGAACTTTGCAGTGGGCAACCCGAGATGCCATTTACCAACGTGGGCCGTATCGTAACCTGCGTTTTTGAGAATTTCAGCGATCGTGACTTCCCGCTCCAGGAGGTGTGATCGCTGCCCCGCGTCGGAAATCCAGCTGTATACCCCGGCCCGGATGTGCTGCCGCCCGGTCAGGAGCGTCGCCCGTGACGGTGAACAAACGGCGCAACCCGAATAGAACGTAGAAAACCGCATCCCTCCCGTCGCCAGGGCATCAAGCGTCGGCGTCTTCACCGGTCCGCCGTAACAGCCGATGTCTTTAGCACCGAGATCATCCGCGAGGAGAATAACCACGTTGGGGCGCTCCGCCGCGTAAGAAGAAAGGGAGAAAAGGAAGGCGAGAACCGGTGGAATGAACCATTTCATGGGGCAGTCTGCCGGAAAGGCGGGGATTTGTCACCTTCCGTATTTGCTCTACGCACCCTTCGCGTTGCCTGGACCGGGCCCGAACTCACCTGCGCCATGCCGCTGACGGAGAGAACCGAAGATGCCAATTTCACCCGCTTCAGGTCGAAATGCCAAAGAATTTAGGATTTCTCAAACAACTGTCGGATTCCGGCGTTGACATTTCCTCCAAATCCGTTTAAGTGCGCGCTCCACAAAACTCTCAGCTTGCCATGGCAGTCCCAAAACGCAAAACCTCCAAAATGAAGAAGCGCCTCCGTCGCTCCGGCCAGAAGTGGCGTGCGCGGAAGCTCAATGTGTGCTCCGAGTGCGGCAGCGCCGCCCTCTCCCACATTGCCTGTCCCAGTTGTGGCTTTTACAAAGGTCGTCAGGTGATCACCGTGGAAGAACTTTGATACCGGCCTTCTCAGAAATCTTTTTTTGAACCAAAGTCACCTCATTCGAGGTGACTTTGTTCTTTTCGGGGTTGCATGTTTCAGTGGCTTGTTCCTAGATAGCATCTTATATCTCAAGATGAGAATTGCTCTGGATGTCATGGGAGGCGACAAAGCTCCCCACGCAATAATCGCGGGTGCGGTCGAGGCTCTCGAAGCTTTTGGCGGCGACCTCCAAAAGCTGTTTCTCGTCGGCGATGAAGCGATCATCAAGCAGGAGCTCAAGCACCTCTCGTATGCCCATGGGAAAATTGAGATCATCCACGCCTCGGAGATCGTCACCATGCATGACTCGGCCGTTAAATCGGTGCGCCAGAAAAAGGACTCCTCGATCAGTGTGGCAACCGACCTCGTGAAGCGGGGAGACTGTGATGCGGTGGTTAGTGCCGGGAACACCGGTGCCGCCGTGGCGGCGGCGACGATCAAGCTCCGCAACATCAACGGAGTGGAGCGTTCCGGGATTGCCTCAGCCCTTCCAAACGAGCACGGCCCCTGCAACATCATGGACGCCGGCGCCAACGTCGATGCCAAACCCTCCCACCTCCTCGGGTATGCGATCATGGGGAGCGTCTACGCCCGTCATGTCCAGGGGAAAAAGAACCCCATCGTCGGGCTCATGTCCGTGGGCGAAGAGGACTCAAAGGGAACGGATTTCACCCGCGAAGTTTTTGACCTGCTGAAATCGACGAAACTCAACTTCCGCGGCAATGTGGAAGGACATGATCTTTTTGAGAGCAAACTCGATGTGGTCGTTTGCGACGGCTTTGTCGGGAACGTGATTCTGAAGTCCTGCGAAGCGACGGCAAAGGTCATGTTCAAGTGGCTGAAGCAGGACATCATGGCCAATCCCATGCGCCAGATGGGGGCGCTCATTGCCAGAGAGGCCTTCAAGGCAACCAAAGAGCGCGGCAATTACGAAACCTACGGCGGCAGTCCCCTTCTCGGCGTGAACGGGGTTTGCATCATCGGCCACGGTTCCAGTTCGGCCCGGGCCATCCGCAATGCCATTCGTGTTGCGGCCGAGTCGGTCAAACATCAAGTCAATCCCCATATCGAAGAGGAAATGGCACGTTATGCCGACCTCATCCGCTGACCCCTCTTTTACCGGAGCACACGAGCCCTTTGACCGTCATGACTGAAACCGGATCCTCATCCCCCTCTCCTACCGTCCCGGTCCACGTTCGTATCGCCGGGACAGGCAGCTACCTCCCGGAGCGGATCATGACCAATCATGATCTTGAGCTGTCAGTTGATACCTCGGATGATTGGATCACTTCGAGGACAGGGATCAAGGAGCGCCGCATCGCCCGCGCCGACGAGTTCACCAGTCATATGGCGAGCGAGGCCGCAAAACGTGCCCTCGAACAGGCTCAGATCGATCCGAATGACATAGACCTGATCGTCGTCGCGACCATCACTCCGGACACACTCACCCCGGCGACGGCCTGTTACGTGCAACAGCAGATCGGGGCATTCAAAGCGGTCGCTTTCGACGTCTCGGCGGCCTGTTCCGGATTCCTCTATGCGATGGAACTGGCTCGACACGCCGTCGGTGCCGGGGCTTTTCGCAACGCGCTCATCATCGGTGCCGAAAAATTGAGTGCCTTCGTTGATTGGAATGATCGCAACACCTGTGTGCTCTTTGGTGATGGCGCGGGAGCTGCGGTTCTCGTGCCGGCCAACGGCGGCGGCCGTATTCTATCCTCGAAACTCGGCACCGACGGGGCTCAGGCCGAGCTGCTTAATATCCCGGGCGGTGGTTCTGCCTGCCCCGCGATTCCCGGAAGCACCCCCGAGAAATCGGCAACCCTGACCATGCAGGGGCGCGAAGTCTTTAAACATGCGGTCAATGCGATGCGGAATGCCGCCATCGAAGGCATCACTGCGGCCGGACTCACGATCGGAGACATCGATTTATTGATCCCCCATCAGGCGAACCTCCGAATTATTGACGCCGTCGTGGAGCGGCTTGATTTCAGCCGGGACAACGTCTTCATCAATCTCGACAAATACGGTAACACTTCCGCTGCCGCCGTGGCGATCGCGCTCGACGAAGCGAACCGCCAGGGCAGAATCAAACCCGGTGACCGTATCCTCCTCGTTGCTTTCGGCGCGGGACTCACCTGGGCAAGCGCGGTGATTGAATGGTAAATTCCGCGAGCAAAATGAGTGTTACGGTGTCCAACTTCCCCGTAGCGTGATGACTTACCTCGCCGAAACGACTTTTCAGCTGGCTTACCCCTGGGTTTTGGGTCTGCTCCTACTGATTCCGATTCTGGCTATCCTCAAGAGCCGTTCGGGCAATCAGGGAGCGGTAATGTTTTCCTCGCTTCATATCCTCAACAGGCTCGGTCCGATCGCACGGGGGCGGGCCGGCGGCTTTCGGCTCGCGAGCCTTTTTCTCTCACTCACCTGCCTCATCCTCGCCCTGACACGGCCCCAATGGATTAACCGAAGCGAGCATACCTCGGAGAGCGGCGTCGAGCTCATCCTGGCCATCGACGTCTCGCGATCGATGCAGGTGGAAGATTTTCGAATAGAAGGAAGCCGGGCAAACCGCCTCCAGGCCGCCAAGAAGGTCACCCGGGACTTTATCAAAGGGCGCACCTCGGATCGTATCGGCATTCTTGCTTTTGCAGGGCGCCCCTATCTCGCGAGCCCCCTCACCCTTTCTAAAGAGTGGCTCGAAGGCCCCCAGGGACTCGGTCGTGTCCAGATCGGGATGGTCGAGGACGGCACCGCAATCGGCTCAGCCCTTGCCGCCGCCGCCAAGCGGCTGGACAAGCGGACCTCCAAGAGTAAAGTCGTCGTGTTACTCACTGACGGCGTAAATAACGCCGGCAAGCTATCGCCAATCGAGGCCGCCAAGCTCGCCAAAACCCTCGGAATCCGGGTATACACCATTGCCGTTGGCACCTACGGGGATTACGTCGTACAGACCCCCGTCGGCCCGCAGCGGCTCCGTCAGGAATTTGACGAAGGGACGCTGAAGGAGATTGCCCGCATCGCCGACGGCGAGTACTTTCGGGCACAGGACACCTCGGGATTGGAACGGATCTTCGAGGAGATCGATAAGATGGAGAAGACAGAAATCAAGCGGCAGACGCGCGTCGAGAGTGCCGAGCTTTTTCACTGGTTGGCTATCGCCGGACTGGGATTTGGTTTACTCACTCTCGTCGGCGACGAAACCTTCTGGAGACGATTCCCATGAACGCCCTCACCTTTGCCAGTCCGGAATGGTTCTGGGGATTACTCGTCATCCTTCCCCTCCTGATGCTGCGTGCCTGGTCTCACTGGCGCAGCGCAAAGCAACTTCCCGGACTCGTCTCGCCGCGCCTCGCGAGTCGACTGATCACCGGCAGCAGCCACAGCCGCCGCTGGGTCGTCTTCATCCTCCACTGCCTCGCGGTCACGGCCACCCTCGTCGCCCTCGCCCGCCCTCAGCTCGGTTTTGACGAGGAGGAAACCGAGACCGATGCGAGAAATCTTATCCTCGCCATCGATACCTCGCGAAGCATGATGGCCGACGATCTACAACCGAACCGTCTCACCCGGGCGAAACTGGCAGCCAAAGACATCATCCTCTCCCTCCCCGATGACCGGGTCGGGCTGATCGCTTTCGCGGGCAAGCCCTTTGTCCAGGCTCCGCTGACCGTCGATCACGAGGCCGTCCTTGAGGCCATCGACCAACTGGATACCGAAATCATCCCCCGGGGAGGAACCAATCTCAGCGCGGCCGTAAGTCTCGCTCTGGATACCTTCAAAGAAGCCGGACTGGAACAAAGTGCGCTGGTCATTTTTTCCGACGGAGAAGCCCTCGAGGGAAGTGATGAAGTCGAGAAGACCCGCGATCGAGCCGCCGAAAATGGCATGGCGATCATGACGGTCGGCGTCGGAACCGCCGAAGGCGCAATCATTCCGGAGATGGATGACAACGGCGCGCTCATTCCCGGTCTCTTTGTCAAAGACGAAGAAGGTCAGGTCGTGCGGACCCGCCTCACTTCAGAAGCACTCCAGTCACTTTCGTCCCGGGGCGGAGCCTATGTCCACCTCGGGGGCAAAGCCTCTCTCACCAAAGTCGTCGAGCAGATTCAGCAAGGCATCAGGAGTTCCCGCGAAAAAAGTGAAAAGAAACTGCGGCCAATCGAGCGCTTTATGTGGCCGCTGAGCGCAGCAGTCTTCTTCCTCATTCTAGCCCACCTCCTGCCCCTGCTGTGGGTCAAACCGCGTCATGAACGGCTTTCCAACCCCTCATCGGTTAGGCGACTCGCGGCATCGCTGAGTATCCTCCTGCTCGCTACCGGCACCCTGACGGCAAAAGACGGGGTTGCAAACGGTTACGCGGCCTTTGAGAGAAAGGACTACAAAGCGGCGATCGAAGCCTACGAGGGCACGCTCACCGAACGACTCACCGCAAAAGACCGGACCCGACTTCACATGAGCATCGGAGCCGCCGCCTACCGCCTGGGGAACTTCGAACGTGCCGCCGAGGCCTACGGACAGGCTCTCGTTGAAGGGGATGCCAAACTCCGCAGTCAGACGCACTACAATCTCGGGAACACTCTCTTTCGCCAGGGCGAAGCGGGATTGAAAACACTCGAAAAGCCGGCTGATCCCGATCAAGTCCAGACCCTTTCCAGCAAAGGCGAGGGCGTAGAGGGCACGATCCGCGACTGGGAAGGGGCGATCGAACATTTTGAGACCACCCTGACGCTAGATGCGAAAAACACCCAGGCCGCTCACAATCTCGAAGTCGTCAAAAAACGTCTCGAGGATTTGAAGAAGCAGCAGGAGGAGGAAAAGAAGAAAGAGGAGGAGGAGAAAAAGAAAGAGGAAGAAAAAAAGAAAGACGAAGAAAAGAAGGACGAAGAGAAAAAGGACGATAAGAAGGACAAAGAAGACAACAAAGATAGCGAGAAGCAAAAAGGCGACGGCAAGCCGGACGATCAGAAGAAAGATTCTCCCGGAGAGGAGAGCAAAGACCCCGGACAGGATCCCAAAGACCCCGGAGAAGATAAGCCAAAAGACGGCCAGCCGCCTCAGGAT
>JAGNMT010000098.1 GCA_017991025.1 Verrucomicrobiales bacterium | reverse complement strand
TCACCCTTTTCGAGTCGTGTCAGGGTCGGCCAGCCATGATAATAATTTGTCTGGGGGGAAATGATTTTCGTGTCGAGCAGTTCCATCGCAGGTGCCGCACTGACTCTCCGGGGTGCGAGCAGTGCCGTCGAGGCGGCGAGGGAGATTCCGGTGAAGCGGCGTCGGGAGATCGGGTTGGTCATCCCGTAAGCATCCGAAAGAAGCTCCCGAAAGGATAGTCCGCAATCAAGGAGCAGGGCCGCCCCCGGCCCTGTTGTGGTATGCTACCGGTCGAAATCGAGATAGGTGATCGGCGGAAAGCCACTCATCATAACGCCGCTCAACACAGGGCCGAGGGCGCCCCTGCTCCTTGATCGCCCTGCTCCTTGAAATTTACCTGTGTGGCATTAGGGCGATGGCACACGGAAGCACCAATAATATCCTCTCGACTATCGTGAGATCACCGGTAATTCTGCTCTCATGATTCTTCGCTTCTGTTTTTTCGTCGTCTTCCTATCCACAGTCCTAACGGGGGCGAACGCTCAATCCCAGGCCGATGTGCAACCTCTCTGGGATGCCCTATCGGCCCGATGGAGTGCGAATGATCTTGCCGGGGCCGAGGCGGCGGCGGGGAAACTGGTCGAGGCGCTCGGGTCGGTGGCGACAGATTTCTCGATGGGCATCCAACTGAATTCCGCCCTGCACAACCGGGCTTCGCTGCGATATAACAACGGTGATTACGTCGGAGCGGAGACGGATCTCATCGCGAGCGTGGCGCAGGCGCGGGGCATTCTGCCTCCGGCGGGACTGCCGGCGGAATCTGTGCCGCAGATGATGGTGATGGTCGATGATCGCGTGAGACTGAGTCTGCGCGGGCTGACGAATTTTTACCTGGCGGCCGGCGATCTGAAGCGGGCCACGCAATCGTTCGAAGAAGCGATCGCGATCCAGCCTCTCTGGAAAAAGCAGGCGCAGGATAATCCGGCGATCGGTTACCAGATTCTAGCGGCGGAAGTTTCGTCGATGGAGGGGACGTTTTTCCGGGCCACGGGCGACTACGTGAAAGCGACCGAGGCGTTTGTAACCCGTCTGGAGGAAATTGACGGGGCCTGGGCGATGGTGTTGAAACTGCAGGGCGGGGTGGAGAGTGATTTCACCGACCAGCTCAAGATGAATTACCTGAGAGGCCGTGCCAATGTGCTTATGGAACTGGCTGAGCTGGCAACTCTACAGGAGAAGCATGTCGAGGCGGTGGGTTTCTGCAAGCAGGCGCGGGCTTCGTCGGTCGAGATGATGCCTCTCTACCGGAAGTGGGCGGAGTCGACCCTGAAGACGAATCCCGCCATGCCGAAGGCGATGATCGAGAAGACGCTGGAGGGCGTCACCACGAATTCGAATTATCTCGTCTATGAACGATCGGCTCAAGTTTTCCGGGCGGCGGGAGAGGAGCGAGCCGCACTCGATCTGATGCTCGAAGGCATCAAACTTCGGGGCGAAAATTTCGAGCAGCAGCGCATGCTAACGCTCGAGTACAATGTGATCCGGCCCGAGGAGAGTCTGAAGCTGATCGGTGATCTCCGAGCGATCCTGGGCGAGCATGTCGAAGCCGGCGAGGCCTATGCCAAAGCGATCGCCCTGACAAAATCACAGTACCCCGGAGATCATCCGGCGGTGCTGGAGATAGAGGAAAGCCGGGCGCTCCTCGCCGATCTCGCCGGTGATCATGCTGCGGCGAAGGGTATTGCGAAGACGGTGCTGGAGGCCAGGATGAAAAACCTCACGGATGTCCTCGCTTTTGCCGACGAGCCGCAGCGTCTCGCCTATCGGTCGTCGATCGATCCCTGGAGTCTTTTTGCCAGTCTTGAGATGCCGGAGGAACTCGCGGAAACTGTCCTGCGGACAAAGGGAATCGTCCTCGAATCGCTGCTCGAAGACCGGGGCATCGCGCGAAAGACGACGGATCCGGCTCTGATGGTGGTGTTGGAAAAGCTGCAGTTGGCGCGTCGACGTCTTATGGAACTCCTGCTCGGCGGTGCGGAGGCGGGCGGTGCCGAAAGGGTCTCGCTGAAGAAGGAGATCACCAACTACGAGGCACAACTCTCGGGCGGGGGCAGGGCTGTGGGCGAAGCGAGGGCGGCGATGACGGCGTCGGTGGTCGATGTCGTCAAGACGCTGCCGGCGGGGGGCGTGCTGGTTGAATTCATCCGCTATCGGGACTACACCGCCCCAGGGCGATTTGTCCCGCGTTACGGGGCGCTCGTGCTCAAGCAGGGGCAGGCCCCCGTCTTTGTTCCGCTCGGTGAAGCGGTGAAGGTGGAAGGCGGCATGGCGGTTTACGCGAAAGCAGTGCGTTCTGACGTGGCGGATGAGGACATGAAAACATTTCTTTCCGCTCTCGGGCAGAGTGTCTGGGATCCGCTTGTTCCCCATCTGCCTGCCGCCGGTCAGCCTGTCATTTTGTGTCCCGACGGCGCGCTGAATTTCCTCTCATTTGCCACCTTGCTGACGGCCGGGGGAAGCTTTGTAGGAGAGACATGGAGTCTCTCCTATGTTTCGTCGGGTCGTGATTTACTGCGCGAGTCGAAGCCGACACAGGAGAAGTCGATGGAGATCATTGCTAATCCGGATTTCCAGACGCCATCGACGTCGGTCCTCGCCGGAGAGCGCCATTTGGGCGGGGCAGCCGCTATGTCGATGCGCGGGGTTCTCGCGCGGATCGGATTGTCCCCCCTGCCCGGTACCAAGGCTGAAGAAGTAGCTCTGCGCGAGCTGATCTTGAAGGAGTGGAAGTGGACGATCAACAGCCATCTTGAGAAGGAGGCGACGGAGGCGGCGGTCAATGCGGTAAAGTCCCCTGCGGTGCTACATCTGGCGACCCATGGATTTTATCTGCCGCAGACCGGTAGAGTCGATGCGCTCCAACGTTCGCGGGGATACTGGGAGGCCGGCGCGGGAAAGGGCGGGCAGGGAGGGGCCACGCTGGAGTCTTTCAGTGATGTCGTGCTGGACAACCCGATGCTCCGTAGCGGGGTGGCCCTTGCTGGTGCCGAGGCCACACTCAGGGAGTGGGGGGGCGGTCGTATTCTCGATACGGCGAATGACGGGATTCTTTCGGCGGAGGAAATGTCGCAACTCGATCTCTCGGGGACCTGGCTTGTAGTCCTTTCAGCCTGCGAGACCGGTCTTGGTGAGTCGCGCTCCGGAGAAGGGGTTCTGGGGATGAGGCGGGGACTGATCCAGGCCGGGGCGCAGCATTTGCTCCTGACGTTATGGCCCGTCGCTGATCGTGAAACGGCGCTTTTTATGGTCGATTTTTACAGGAACCTGAAGGCAGGGGAGCAATCACCGGTGGCGATTGCTCCAATGGTGCAGGCAGCTTATTTGAAACAGTTCCGCGAAGAGCGGGGGATCACGGCCGCAGTAAAACTGGCCGGGCCGTTCATTCTGAGTTTTCAGAAGTGACGGGAAGTCCTTGTCGGGGGAGTTCAGCGATGACCTTTTCGAGTCCGATGAGGTTTTCGTTGAGCACTTCTTCGAGGTCCCGCGTCGTGACATGGCCGAGCACGCCAACAGGTCCGATGTAGCCCTCAGAGATCAGGGTGGCGATCATCTCCTTTTCGAATTTTCCCGACCCGATCGCTTTCACCTTAATAGCGGCTTTTGAGACATCCTCCGTCGCCGGATCAGCCATGCCGTTGAGGTTCACGCAAAAGAGGTAAGGCTTCATTTTGGCGAGGTCGTCGGCAAACGTCGCGATGCGGGGGTGCGCATGGTGAAAATTGTAGATGAGCCCAACATCGAAGCCCTTCTCACGGAGTATCTTGCAGACCGCTACCATGTTGTTGGGGAGGCCTCCCCATCCGCCCTCGTTGTAGAGTCCCAGGGAGAGTCCCAACTCTCCGGCTTGTTTGGCGAGCGGCACCAGTGCCTCGGCGGCACTGGCTACTTTTTCGGCATTGGAGAGGCCCTTTCCCGTTTGCAGGGGGCGCCAGATTTCGGGCTTCATGCCATGTTTCGTGAAGAGTGGGTAGACTTCACCCTGATCAGATCGGAATGCGAAACAATCGATCCCGTTTTCCCGGTAAGCGGTGATCTCTGCCTCGAGTTGTGTTACCGGGAGATCACGCGAATCGCAGACGACGCGTTTCAACTCGAGCCGCTTTAGCAGTGCAGCGCGATCCAGAGGGCTCCGTTGTGTGGAGGTGTCGGAGACGATGCACCAGGCGACAAGATTTTCCCGTTTGAAGTTTTCGGGTGCATCCCCGCTTATCGACGGGGAAATCGAAGCAAGAGACGCGAGAATAACGAAAGTGAACGGGAGCGGTCTTTTGACGGAATCGGGGACGATCATTTAAGCAATGCCGCACGCTATCGCGGACACGTCATTGCGTATAGCTTTTTTTCATTTCCGCCGCAAACATTAGTGCCATGGCTCCACCCCTGTCGTCGCTCCCGAGGATGGCTTCGCGGCGGTAATAGGCCTCCAGGTTAGGCTGCTTTCCCGTTCCAGTGCATACATTGATGAGAGTCTTGCCATCGGTAGAGATATGCATTTTCACCGCATTCCATGCCTGATCGAGACGAGGCTGCCATTCCGAAGCCTCGATCCAGTGACTTTCGATGCCGACCGCGATGGCGTAGCCGATCATGCAGGTCGCTGTGAGTTCAGCGTAGCTGTCCGGATGATCGATAACCTGGTGCCACATGCCGTTGGTGTCCTGGTACTTGGCGAGGGCGGCGAGGTGATCACGGAAGGCAGCGAGAAGGACGGGGTAGCCTTCATGCGTATCGGGGAAATGGGTCAGAACGAGTGCGAGACCGAGGGCGGGAAAGCCATTGCCTCTTCCCCACGCCGCCTCGGTGAGTGGTGAGTGCTGATAGAGCCCGTCAGATCGTCGACAGAGATTTTCTATGAATGTGAAATTCCGGAAGCACTGATCAAAATAGCGTTTTTCACCCGAAATCTCACCGGCTCTGGCCAGGAGTGGAGAGGCCATGAAGATGGCGTCGCTCATTTCATTGTGAAATGGCATGGCTTCGAGTGGATTGCCCTCTGGATCGAATGCCAAGCCTGCCACTTTCAGGACACGCTCCTGCGCCCATGGTTCCTCTATCCCGGTATAGAGCAGGGTGCCGGCGATCTCACCTCCGCTCTTCAGGGCAGCGGGCACCTTTTCGAGATACTCTTTTGCCAGTTCCTTCGAGCGGTTCGTGATGCCCGCTTCTTTTTTTGCGATGAGAGCAAGAGCTTCGATGTAGGAGCCGGCGAACCTGTTACCATAGTGTTCGGAAAGTTGATTGATCACCTCTTGAGGGGTACGCGCCAGTCTTTTTCTCATCTCATCCTTTGCCATGTCATTTCCATTTACCGTATTGGGAAGGACAATGGACTCTTGCACGCCCTTATTGGACCCGCGATTGATGAACACGTTGATCATGCCGACTCCGGCTGGCGGGAAGTCCTGAAGGGCTTTGCCCAGGGCCCGGCCTTCCGGGGTATCAGGAACAAAAACTGCGTCGGGCGCGGTGAGGCCTATCCATCTCCAGATCGCATGAGCAGAGGAGTTATCCGGCTCAAAAGCGGGACCAGAAGGAGGAAATTTTGAGGTATCAAGGGGTGCGAGCAGACCCAGCCAGTCATTGTCCGGCAGCAATTTGGGAGCCACATCCTGAGGGACATATTTTCCGAAATGGATGATCCGATAAGCCTGAGAGGGACTGCCTCGTGTCGCTCCTCCGGCCCAGGCCATGATCGGAGTGCCTGTAGCGTTGCGGCCGATGGCATAAGTGTGATAGAGGCTTTCCGTGATCTCTGACGAGGGATGAACCTCGACGTTGAGGGGCGTGAGTGACTTCCCGGTTGCGCTATCATGATAGACATGACTGGCTGGACCGATCTCAATGTGTCGTGATTCGCTCCCGGAGAGGTCGAACTCCACTGTCTGCATGACAAGACTGGTCGGCGCGGTGATCGCTCCGGTTTTCTTGTTTTCACTCTGCTGAATGGCGAGAGGAGCCGAGTCTTTTCCGGGGATGATGCGACAGCGGGTGAGGCTGTGACGACCTCCTTTGAACGATACTTCCATCTCACGATTGCCTTCTATGACGCAGTCGGTGTAGTAGCTATCCGATTTGCCGACGTCAGCGACACCAATTCCGTTTCCGGAAAAGCGGCTGCTGTTCACCCAGCACTCTGAACTGCCGCCGGAGCTGAATCCGGAAGCAAAATTTTCCTCACTGCGGATACTGAAGAACTGAAGCCCGCGCGAGTCTCCCTGAATGTTGAAGCCCGCGTTGAGAAAGTGACGTGCGGAGAGGTTGTAGATTTTGATATTCCGTATTGAGCCGCTGCCACTGATACCGTTTTCCCGCACCGACCATTCCAGATTCTCCGTGGGTCCCTTTACAGTGATCCAGCCGCTCTTTTCGTCGATGGGGTCCCATCGGAACTGTCCGGATTGGAGCGCCGCTGCGGCGGGGTGGTCGGAGGATTTCGAAGGAGATTGCCCCATTCGTTCGCTCCGCCCATTGACGATGAGGAGATGCCGGTTCGCAGGAGTGAGCGGGAGTTTGGTTCGGAAAAGATCGTCCCCGAGAGATTCCCATGAGGTGGCGTCGAGCGGGTCGGCACCGGACAGAGAGACACCGTTGCCTTCGATGATGAGGCCAGTCTTTGCCTTATCGAGGTTGATCGATTGACGGTAGACAGCATTGGCCGGGAGAAGAACGACACGGTCGCCGTTGGAGGCCCTATCCACCGCCGCCTGGGCGGTGGCAAGAGGGTTTGATTCGCTGCCGCCTTGCTGATCGTTCCCGGTGCCGGGATTTACGAACCAGTCGCGGGCCCGGGCCGATGGGACAAGGGCCGCAAGGGAAAAGATGAGAACGTAAAAAAGACGTCGATCCATGAGTGGCGGAATCCTATCAGCGACCTTGTAATAACGCCACTACGGAATCCTTGAGCAGCCTGTTGGTAGCGAGTGCTTCGCCGGCGTCGATGCGACCCTCATTTCCGGCCCAGTCTCCGAAGTAACCTCCCGCTTCGCTCAGTATCGGGGGAAAGGGGCCGCAGTCCCAAACCGCCATGACGGGGTCGAGCATGACTTCGGCCCGGCCCGTTGCGACGAGCAGATACCCGTAGGCGTCGCACCAACCGGCATTGTAATAGACGGCCCGTTGCAAGCGATCCCAAGCCTCGCCTTTTCCGTTTCTACCGAAATAGGCGGTATCGATGTGGGCGCAGACGGACCGGTCAATCGCGGCGACGTCCGAGACATGGCAGGGCTTTCCATTCCAGTGCGTGCCGTGGCCAGTCGCGGCGGAAACGATCTCATTGAGAGCGGGAAAGAAAGCACAGCCCACCTCCACCTTTCCACGGATCTCCAGCGCGAGGAGGACGGCATAGAGGGGGACACCGTGAATGAACGATTTTGTTCCGTCGATCGGGTCAATGAGCCAGCGGTATTCGGACTGTCCTTCGGAAGCTCCGAACTCCTCCCCCACGATCTCGTGATCGGGATAAGTTTCCCGGATACGGAGACGAATCAATTCCTCGGCCTTACGGTCAGCAATTGTCACCGGTGTATCGTCCGCCTTGTAGTCCGCCTTTGCCCCGTCAGTGAGAAAATACTGAAGAGTCAAGGCTCCGGCTTCACGAGCCGTGTTCTCAGCGAAATGAAGAAATTCGGGAAGCATGGAGCCTTGATCCTGTGAACGAAGACCGCAAAGGAAAGTCAGGGGGCGGCGGGCGCGTCGGGCGCAACGGCCGTCTTCACTTCCACTTTGGAGGAGGGAGTGGCGTCGGCATCAAGATCCTTTAGAGCATATTGGATGCCGTCGAGCATGTGTTTCAGAACGGATTTGTTGGCAAAGGTCAGGTCATTGTGGCCCAGGTTGGTGAAGAACAGGCGGCCCTTGCCCATTTCACGGCACCAGGAGACCGGAACATCCACGTCCGCGACGGCCTTGCCTTTGAGACCTTCCCGTGCCTTGTCATTGTCGAGCGGCTTGCCGTTCTCTGCCTTGGACATGTCGAGGCTGAGAAGGACACGGAGTCGCTCGCGGCCCTGGAAATTTTCGGGCTTATACCAGTAGATTTCATCCTTGTGCCAGAATCCTTTTCCAGCGAACGCGGCATTGAGCGGGTGACTGGTGTCCTCGACCTTGAAGGCCCAGGTCCCGCCTGCGCCCCACGGGTGACCGTTGAAGATCCCGCCAATCATGGCGATGCCTTCTTCCCACTTGCCGAAGTTATCAGCGGCGGCGTGGAAACCGACAACGCCTTTACCGTTGTTAATGAAATCGAGAATCGCGGCGCGCTGGGATTCATCGGGGTTGAGGCCGGTTGTGTTGTTGAAAATAATGGCATCGTATTGAGCGAGGTTCTCTTTCGTGAAGACCGCATATTGATCCGAGAAGTCCGCAGTAAAGGCCTTGGTTTTTTCGGCGATCGCCTTCAAGGCATAGTTGCCGAAGGGGATCGACGTGTGGATGAATCCTTCGCAGCGGTAGAATACAAGGACTTTGTGAGGAGCTTTCGGCGTCGCGGTCAGTTCCGGGATGCCGGCATCAATGCTGGCCTTGTGCTCGGTTGTCGGGGTGTTACCGAAGCGCTCGGCCGCTTTCTCCTCCCAGGTTTTGGGCTTTGCGTCGGCTGGTTTGTTTTGTGCCACGAGCAGGCACATGGAGGCAAGGGTGAGGGAGGCAATGAGTATGGATCGTTTTTTCATGAGAGGTTTTTCGGAATCACTGTAGCGACTTTGAGGCTGAAGCAACAGTCTAAAGCCCCTTTTTTGCGCGATTGAAGCGACTTTTTCTGGACTCGGACGGCTCTGGCGGGGGCGATGACGGAGGGATTTCAGAGCTCGGGGGAGCGGGAACGTTGTCGTTAGAGCCTTTGGTAGGTTTTTCGGAAATGTTTACGGCAGATTTCACCGGCCTGGTCTTCTTCATCGTGAGACGGGCAAACGAGATTTTGGGGAGTTGCCACCCGGTGCGAGTTACGAGAGCTTCGAGGAGAAAGAGTAGCAGCGCGGCAATGAGCAGAGGGGTGCGGATCGATTCAAAACCGGGGGCGGGGGGTTTTCGCCAGGCTTTACTGAGATCAAGTAGTTCAGACCCGCCGCTTGCTCTTGCGGTCTCCCGTAACTCAGTGACCCGGTCCTGGTCGAACTTCCATTCGCTCCCCGATCCCACCGTGACGGGACCAAAGGGGATTGCCGATCCCGCCACCTGCACCGCGCCTCTGGCAGGTTTTCCCTCGGTTAACTGGGTGGAGACATGGTAGTGACCCGGGGAGAGTC
>JAGNMT010000634.1 GCA_017991025.1 Verrucomicrobiales bacterium | reverse complement strand
AGCGCGATGAGTGTCTCGGAATCGAGCTCCAGATGTTGCGAGCAGTGGGGGCAGGTGATTTTCATGAGAACGATGGATTGAAAAACAAAAGGACCCTCACTTCGGCTGTTTCGCCAGTTTCATCGCCTGCTCAACACTGGCGGGGGCGAGGGTGGAAAAAGGCACGGTAAAAAGCTGGCCGCCCGCCCCGCGGATCACAACGGCTTCGCCGGAGATCTCGACGAACTCAGCCCGAATAACCCGACTATCCAGATTGGTCCATTCAGGCGGAACGGTTTTCTCCGGCTCAGGGGCAGGCTGGATCGTTGGCACCATCGGCGCAACGACCGGCGTTTTCGGTACGGAAAAAATGGTTTCACTGCGTGTTGTGCTTTGTGATTCGATCTTCCAATAAAGCAGCGCCTTTCGCGGTTCATCCAACCCGGCAGCGGGGACGACCTTCATCCCCTGGACGAGACGTGCCTCACCCCTTTCCTGTACCCACGCATCAGAAGTCAGATAGGTGCTGTAGGAACTCGTGAGCCAGGTGAGCAACTGCGCTCTCGATCCGGTGGATTCCTCATCGACCGATAACACGCTTGCCCCCGCCTTTTTCGCCAGCTCCCGTACTTCCGTCCACGGCCGAGCCTCGCGGGTGACGCCGATAAATCCACCATCGTAGGGTCGAATCTCCGAGATGATCTGCAGATCTTCAGTCGTCGCGAGACCGGCGGCGATGATCTGTGTGAAGTAGGTGTTGTTCGTCTCGATGTTGGTGATGGTCTCCTCGGAATGGTAGGTATCCCCGGTCTTCCGATTTGCGAGAAAGAAGGCCAGTGCTCCGAGGATGAGGAGAGCCGTGGTCCCGAGCACGAGCGTGGTGGTGTTCATGCTCTTCGCTGTGTGGAGCATGACCTGCGTCGTGACGCGATCATAGGCTGGCTCATCACGACTCCCGTAATCATCGTAGATACCGGCCCGGGAGGACCGGGCGGTCGATGTCGCTGCGGCGAGAGAAACCCGGATCACCTCGTCCTTTGCCGGGACAATCACCGTTTGTGCCACCGGCTGGGTGAGAATATTGACGAGATCGTTCCGTAGATCCTCCGCACTCTGATAGCGTTGATCCCTATCCTCCAGCATCGCTCGATTGATGATCGTATCGAGACGCGGATCGAGTCCAGGAATCCTGACCGATGGCATCTCAAAGGCACCATAGGGCACCTTGCCGGTGAGCATATGATAGAGCATGACCCCCACCGCATAGATATCGACCCTAAGGTCCAGATCCATGCCGAGGATGAGGGCCTCGGGAGCGAGATAGTTTGGTGTGCCCATGACACTGCCGCTCAGTGTGAGCCCGGAGGTCTGATCCGCGTTCATCACTTTGGCGAGTCCGAAGTCAGCCACCCGGACGTGACCGTCGAAACCGACGATGACATTGGCGGGTTTGATGTCCCGATGAATGATGCCATGCGAGTGGGCATAATGGAGCGCCTCGCAAACATGGGAGCCGATTGCAATGGCATCAGCCGAATGGATCCTGCCTTCCTGGGAAATCATGGCCTGCACATCCATGCCTTCGACAAACTCCATCACAAAGTAGAGCAGGCCTTCCGCTGTCTGACCGAAGTCATAGACAGTCACGATACCGGGATGTTTCAATCGCGCCATCGCCCGTGCTTCCAGTTTAAATCGACCAGCGAAGCCCTGGCCCGCGCCATTGAGATCTCCCGGTAGTATCTTGATTGCGATGGTTCGGTCCAATTCGACTTGGCTCCCCCTGTAAACCGCACCCATACCACCACGACCGAGAAGGCTCTGAATCTGGTATTGGGGAAGCATAATAGCCAATTCTTCCGGGCTTGGTGCATTCCAATGACTTTTAGGTCCAGTCGGTATCATTATTCCAGCGAGGAGGCAGGCGGGGCAGAGACCGTGCGTAACTACGCCGAAATCCCGTGCTCCGCACGTCGGGCAAGTGGAGGAAGGCAGGGATTCGGACAAGGCACTCATACTCATATTCTGAAAGGTTCCATCGAAAAGGTTGCAAAAATATATTCAGCGATTTCGCAGTGCCTCGAAAAGAATGGACAATTCGTCGCGGACCGAATCTCCGTCGGCCACTGTCCCGGTAATCTCCGCTTTGACGAAGATCTTGAAACGCTGCTTCATCCGCGAGATGTCGCTTTTGAGTGTGTTCAGGTTAATTCCCAGCGACGCAGCAAGAGCCTGTTGCTCGCCGTGTTCCGCTTCCCCGGTGAGCCAGGGTTTCAGTCGGGTAAAAACATCGGCCTTTCCACCGTCCTCATATTCCATTCGCAGCGCGTCGAGGGCGTGGCCGAGCAGAGTCGTCGCCCATTGTCGATCGTAGGCGATATCAGGCGGGCATTGACCAGTGTCGGGGATCGATTGCGCCGCCGTCTCGTCGAAGGAGAGCTGTTTTACTCCGCCTCCCCGCTTCAACCGCCCTTGCGCTGCTCGCTCGTTCGCGAGAAAATGTTTCACCGATCCGAGAAGATAGGAGCGAAAGCGGCCACAGTCGCGTTCTGCTCCGCG
>JAGNMT010000633.1 GCA_017991025.1 Verrucomicrobiales bacterium | reverse complement strand
CCGGAGAGTTGAAAGTCAGAGCCTTCGGCAGGGAGTTGATTGACGGGTCCGAGGAATGTGGCGGTTTGTTTCATGCGATTGGTTGATACGGATGTTGCTTTTCAAGTTTCTGTGTGAATCACCAGTCGGAGCTGAGGCCGGAATGCCATGGCTCGGATACGGATGATAAAATCGTATGCATCATTGCGGGAGGAATGTCCGGATAGACGGAGAGAATGCGCGCGATTATTCCGGATACACGGGGAGCGGCAAAGCTGGTCCCGGTTTGGAATTGCGCCCCGCCGCCGATCCAGGCAACTTCGATGTTTTCTCCTCTTGCCGAAAATCCGACCAGGTGATCCGGTCTGAAAAACAGACCGTCCGAGGCAGTGTCGGCAAGATCCACCCCGACGACGGAAGCGAAGTGAGAGGGCCATTCCGCCTCGCGGCTGTCCGTATTGCTGCAGGCCGCCACGATATGGGCACCGCGCAACCAGGCTTCGTCAGCCCATTCCTTGTGGGGGAGGATGTACTTGGCGAGTCCGCGGCAGCCGAAACTGCAATTGAGAATCTGATAGCCGCGGTTAATCGCTTCGCGGACACCGGCGCATATGAGATGTGTTCGTGAGACGCTGCGGGCGTCGATGACGCGAAAGCTGCCGATCTCAGCCTCCGGGGCGACCTCGTGGATGATCCCGGCGACGGCGGTGCCGTGGCCGTAGGTATCATGGCCCTGGCCATCCAGCGCTTTGACGATCCCGTCATCCTCTTCGAATCCGACCGAATCACGGATTTTCAGCGCCGCAAGACGGGGGTGATGCCCTTCGACGCCCGAATCGATCACGGCGACACGCACTCCGGCTCCGGTTCCGGTAAGCGCGGCCTCGCGTGCCTCGTCGAGGCTGGGCCAGTTTTTCGCGCTTCTGGTGTTTGAAGTCATAGCTCCAGGCCGAAAAGATGGATGAGGAGACGATAGTTCACGAGTCGTTCGAGTACGGTGGATAGTCGCCTGATGCGGTTCATACTGCGGGCGGAAAATCCCGGAGGATCGGGAGCCTCGGCGTGGCTTTTCAACTGCACGCAGCTGATGACGCCCTGAAGCATTCCCCCGAAGTAAAAGGGTGTCACAATCATGGCCGCCGTGACCTGACCGAGGGCTTCGTCGGCCCGCTTTGAATGGGCGGCATTGAGATAGGCCTGATTTTCGCAGAGGGACTGCTCCGAGGCGAAGGAAAGGCTGATGAGGCCCTCTTCGAGTGGCTGGGACCATCCGATAAAATTCGGGTCCGGTTCCGAATGTGTCACGACGAGGTTGGCTTCAGCAAGATCGGCGATCCAGATCGACATGGAATCGGCGGCGACACATTCCATCATGGCGCGAAGCATGGAGCCGCCGGGATCTCCAATGAGATCGCGAAATTCCTCCGGGGTAACAGCGGCAGCCGCTTTAGCGAGGGCTTTCTCGACTGCGGCTGCGTGTTCGGATAGATGGGGGTCTGCGGTGATCACGTGACGTTTCCGTTGTCGAGGTTCGTTAGCCGGTTGTGGCTGAGGATACAGGAAAGACGGACGGGAATCAAAATGATTCACCATAGCTTTGAATCATTTTGAGGGAGCCTGTGCCCTTGAGGGGCGACTTGCTGTTTGTGCCGGGGTGCCATAATTGTCCGTGTGAGCTACATAAACCCGATGGATCGATCCGGTTTTGAAAGCAAAGAGTCGAATTATCACGCTGCGCCGGGACATGCTTCCGTCTTCGGAACCGGACTGGGAGAGTGCGATGGGAATGGAGAAAAAAACAAACACTAGAAGTCGGACCTGACGGATGGTGCCAGATAAGGTAAGTTCTAACTCGAAGGAAACCGTGTCATGAAAACCCTACTGCCTCATCTCTTTCTTCGTGCTGCCATTGCACTTCTTGTTTACGTAACTCCCGCTTCAGTCGTCAAGGGGGATGAGCCATTGCAGGTGAACTTGCCTTTTGGTCACAGTGATGAGGTGACCGGGGCTGTCTTTCTCTCGTCCCGATTTATCGCGACCTGTTCGAAGGACGCCACCGTGATTGTCTGGGATGTCGATACAGGCTTTCCGGTGCGGCGCATCTTCATGGAGGATGTCTGCTTTTCCATGAGCCAGCGAAGCGGTTCCGATATTCTTGAAGTCTTATGTGGTAATGTCAGGCGAGGGACAAAGCGGGCGACGGTGAATCCGTTTTCGGGTGAGGTCGAGACGGTGGATGCCGAGATCCCGGTGGTCGGGAGCGTTCCGGACGAAGGCCTCGTAAACCGTCTCGCGCTCAAGGCGGACGTCACCCTGACGGTTCAATCGGGTGACCGTGTCGTTGTCGGTTACGCCGACGGAGTGGTGGAGTTGTGGGGGCTCGGGCAGACCGGGCCGTTGCTGCTGCAGAAGCTGCAATCCCAGATTGTCGAGACCACTTCCGTCGCCGCCTCCCGGCAGTGGGTTGCCTCGTGGAAATATGGAACGGAGTCAGGATCTCATCAGCTGAGGTTTTGGAATCCCGCCACTCTCGAGGTTGTCCAGGCCGATGCCGGAGAGTCC
>JAGNMT010000632.1 GCA_017991025.1 Verrucomicrobiales bacterium | reverse complement strand
ATCTTCGGATGAACTTCGTGCGTGTCATGGGGCAAAATTGGGACGGAGGTTTGACGCCCGAGGCGGAGGACGCGTATCTCGTGTGCCAGGTCACTCCGGTGGAAGTCCCCATCCTTGATCTCGCCTGCGGGGCCGGTCGCTGGACGCACACCCTCGTGGAAACGTTCGGCGCGGAGCGGGTCATCGGACTGGATCTTAGCTCGTCTATGTTGAAACGCACCCGACGCCTTCTGAGTGAAGTCTTGCTCCTCCGCGCCGACGCGGCACGCCTGCCATTCGCTGACGCCTCTCTGGGAGCCGTCAATTGCTCCAACTCGCTGCAGCTCTTCCCTGATCCGGAGGCAGTCATCGCAGAAGTAGGCAGATGCCTCAAGCCCGGCGGCACGTTCACCTTTTTCACCTTCCGGAAAAGCCCCTCTCCCGCCTATCGGCTGCTCCAAAGGGCCTGTGAAGAACTCAACCGGGTCAAAGCCTTTCAGGAGGATGACCTGCGCGCCTGGCTGTCACAAGCCGGCCTTCGGGTCACCGACCTCGGCGGCCCGAATCTGATCATTCTCGGAACGGCTGAGCGATAGGCTGCTATTTGGGGCAAGGGTTGAGAAGCCCCCTGTTGCCCGCAAAGCAATCTTGACGAAAACAGTGATTTCCTTCATTCTCTTATCAGACTTGCCCCTCACCCCCGATTCAATCATGAAAAAAAGTCCGCTCGTAATCGCCTCTCTGACGGCTGCCGTTTTTAGCCTCACCCTCACCTCGACCCAGGCCGAAACACGAGAGTGGACGAACAGCGGCGGCAAATCCATCAATGGTGAACTCAAAGGGGTCACGGGAGATAAAGCCGCGATCCTCGTCGGCACCCGGCAGTTTGACATTCCTCTCGCCTCCCTTTCCGATGCTGATCGTGCTTATATCACTGAATGGCAGTCGACCAACAGCTCGGCTTCGGCGGACCCGGCGAAGGCCTACGATACCCCGCTCATGAAAGCGCTGGAAACGAATCTAGTCGGTCTCGATGGCCGCAAAATCGCCCCATTCACCCTCACCCATCCCGAAAAGATCGAGGTCATTGCGGTTTATTCGTCAGCCTCGTGGTGCGGCCCCTGCCACGCGTTTACCCCCGATCTCAGCAGCGCCTACAAAAGCCTGAAACGGAAATACGACAACTTTGAGCTGGTGCTGCTGACGGCTGACCGGGAAAAAGAAGCCTGGGAAGGCTATGTGAAGGAATACAAAATGCCGTTCCCGTCCGTCAACTACGATGCTTCTGAAGCTCGCGGCACGCTGGGCCAGGGCAAAAACTCGAATTTCATCCCCGCCATCCATATCCTGGCCCGGGACGGCAAAGTCCTCGACGACGCCAGTGCCGGTGCCCGCGCCAGCCTTGAGAACCTCGAGAAGATACTCAAGGAAATGGCGGCGAAGAAGGGCTCGTGATCTTCCTAACGCCCGGGCGGTCAGGCTCCCTGTTCTATTGCGTTTTGTCCCCTCACCCTCGCTGCCGTTGACGAATCGCGATGAGCTCCTTCATCACCGTTGCCAATGACCCGCTCCAGGAAGGGAGCCCGAAGGCGTCGTGAAGTGTTTTGTAAAGAGCGTAAATTTCCTTGTAAACCGCCTGATTTTCAAAGATTGGCGTATATTGCACCTCACGCATACGGCAGCAAGCTTGCTGGACCTCGGGTATCGTCACGGTCCCTCCACTGACCGCCCCGAAAATGGCAGCCCCGAGGGCACAGGTCTGTTCGCTGGCGGCGACTTTGAGAGGGCGACCGAGAATATCGGCATAGATCTGCATGAGGGTGGCATTCTTGATCGCAAGGCCTCCCGTGTTGACCACCTCATCGATACGGATGCCATATTCCTCCATCCGCTCAATGATGGCGAGCGCACCAAAAGCGGTCGCCTCGATCAGAGCCCGGTAAATTTCGTGTGCCTCGGTGTGCAAGGTCTGTCCGAGGATGAGACCGGTCAGTCGCACATCGACAAGGATGGTGCGGTTTCCGTTATTCCAGTCGAGAGCGAGCAGACCGGTCTCCCCGGGCTTGAGCAGGGCGAGGCGGCGCTCCATTTCCGTGAATTTGTCCCCCACGCTCGTTCCGTAAGAATCGGGCACGAGGTGATTCACAAACCAGAGGAAGATATCCCCCACTGCGGATTGTCCCGCTTCGATCCCATAGTGACCGGGAAGGACCGAACCATCGACGACCCCGCAAACGCCGGGAACATCCTGCAACGCGACATCGTTGGGCAACACGGTGATGTCACAGGTGCTCGTCCCGAGGATTTTGACCAGAGTGCCTGCTTTCACACCCGATCCGACCGCTCCCATGTGCGCGTCAAAGGCTCCCACCGCGACCGGTATACCGGCAGGAAGTCCGAGCTTTTCCGCCCACTCCGGGGTCAGGTCACCCGCTTTTGTGTTGGACGATTGGGCAGAAGCATAAAGCCGCCCCCTCAGGTCGGCGAGCGAAGGATCGAGCGCGCTCAGGAATTCGGTATCAGGAAGCCCTCCCCAGGTTTCCGCAAACATCGCCTTGTGTCCGGCCGCG
>JAGNMT010000631.1 GCA_017991025.1 Verrucomicrobiales bacterium | reverse complement strand
GAAACGAGGCAGCGTCCAGCCGCATTGGTGGTGCCGGTTTTACCTCCGGTGCAGTAGGGAAAATTCTTGAGAACCAGATTGGTATTGTAGAGTGTTTTGACGCTTCCGTTCGCGAGGCGGAAGTTGTAGACTTTCGTGCTGATTGCGTCTCGAATGATCGGGTTCCGGGACGCCGCCATTCCCATTTTAGCAATGTCACGTGCCGTGGAATATTGCCCGGAAGGAGAGGGGAGGCCGTTGGAATTGGTGAAATAGGAGTTGGTCATCCCGAGCTGACGAGCCTTCTGATTCACCTGCACGACAAAGGCCGCTTCGCTTCCGGAGTGATCGCGGGCGAGGGTGCGGGCAATATCATTGCAACTGCGAACCAGCACGGCCTTGAGAAGATCTCCTTTCAGGTAGACCTCTCCGGGCCTCAATCCCATGACGGTCGGTTCCGCCCAGGTATCAGCCTCCGCCACCGTGATCGGCTTGCTGAGGTTACCCGCTTCCGCAACGAGGAGTCCGAGAAGGAGTTTCTGGGTGCTCGCGGTGGCAAGCCGGGCGTCGGCGTTCTTTTCAAAAAGAACTCGACCGGAGCCGTCGACGAGGATGGCTGCTTTAGCGGTGATGTTTGGCTGGCCCGGCGAAGCGGGTGCCGTTCCGGTGAATGAGATCGGTGTGGGTTGCGGAGCGAAAACCGATCCCTGACCTGCAGGGACCGGGAAGTGGAGTGACTGCTGCCCGCCCGTCGGAGCAATGCCCTGCGGATTCGGGTAGGCAACGCCCGCCGTCGGAGACTGCGAGGGCATGTTGATCGAGGCCTTTTCGTTTGAAAGGCAGCCCGTCAGAGCCATGCCGATCCCGATCAGCGCAGTGAGGCCGATAGGGGTGACAAGGGAGGTAAGGTGAGAAAATGAGCGGATTTGAGTCATGAGAACGACCGACCATACGCGATATCCGCCCGATTTCACCAATAAGCTTATTCAGATTTCTTAAAAATCGCCTCAATCTCAGGGGAGGCCGGGGTTCCGAGGTCGATGGCGGCATAATAGTGGCGGCGCGCCAGCTCGAGACGTGGAGGTTTCATGCCGAGATAAGTCACCGCCAGATTGTAGTGCGCCGAAGCCAGCTTGGGATTCAGTTCCACGGCACGTTGCAACTCGGTCACGGCGGCATCCGGCCAGCCATAATCCCTCACCACGGCAGCAAGGATGAGGCGGGACTCGGCATCGTCGGGTGCTTCGTGTATCGCACGGGTAAGGTTGGAAATCGCGAGAGTGAGTTCCCCCTGCTCGTAGTTGATCAAACCAAGGGTCAGCCAGTTTCTGGCAATGTGGGGATTAAGCTCGATTGATTTTCCAAGATTTCCCGCTGCGGCCAGCAGATTCCCCAGCTCATGTTCGGCAACTCCCAGATTCGCAAAAGCAAGGGCATTGTCCGGCGCAAGGCCGATCATATCGAGGTAGATACGCCGCGCTTTCTCCCAGTCATTATCGGCAACGGCAAGAGCTCCCTCCTGCGCCAGGGTGGTGAGACCAGGCGGAAGACTGGCCTGATCGGAGACGATGCCAACCTTCATGTTGCCGCCACTGGCGGGCGGGGAAAGCGGTGACCCATCCGGCTTCTTTCCCGTGACATCAGGACCCGGAGCGGGGGGCGTTGGCAGGGATGCTGTCTTAGCTTCCTCTTTCGTGGTGAAACGAAAGCCCCGCATGGGCAGGGCCGTTGCATCCGGCTCCTTCTTTTCCTGGGCAAACGAAGGACTGTTGGGCAGAAGGCTGCTCAACGCAACGACAGCAAAGATCGGATGAAAAACGGAGGGAAGAATGCTCATAAATGGCGCCTTTCAGAAAAACTTAAATAAACGGCGGATTTCCACTTGCGCACCGTGAAATTTATTAGATGTTCTCTGGAACAGTGTTCAAAATGAAGTTAACAGCCCGCCAACAAGAAGTACTCGACTACCTACAGTCCGAGCATCGCCGTTCCGGTATCATGCCTTCCACGCGTGAAATTCAGGAGCATTTCGGATTTGCCAGTCAGACCGCTGCGGTCAGTCATCTTAGAGCCCTTGAGAAAAAGGGAGCGATCACCCGGAGAGATGGGGACGATGATCGTCGTCGGGCGCGTTGCCTGATGTTCGCAGACGCAGCTGATCGCGAGCGCATTCTCGACATTCCGGTCTACGGAGCGATTCCCGCCGGTTATAGTGACGACACGGCACCGGTCGCGGATGGCACCCTTTCAGTCGATGTGAAGTCATTAGGGCTGAGCGATCGCGCCAAGGCGTACGCCTTAAAGGTCCGCGGCGAATCAATGATCGATGCCCATATCATGGACGGGGATCATGTGGTGCTGGAATATAAAGAGCCACGCGATCAGGATATCGTAGCCGCTTTGATCGACGGTGAGACAACTTTGAAGCGATATATCACGAGCGGACGCAAGCCGTATCTGAAGGCTGAGAATCCAAACTACCCTGATCTCATTCCCGCGCAGGAATTGATTATTCAGGGTGTCATGGTTGGTCTCGTCCGGGGAGCGGTGCGCCGTTGGTGAGCACGAGGTAGGAAG
>JAGNMT010000630.1 GCA_017991025.1 Verrucomicrobiales bacterium | reverse complement strand
CTCATTCCGCTCTCCGGTCAGGTGGGTGGCACCCTTGCCCCGCCCCTTCACCTCGATGTGACGGGCAAGGGGCTGGCGTCCATCGACAGCGGGCGGGTAAGCAGTGATGTCCCACCCGCATTTCTGGGCAGAGACATCAACGACCCGGCATCCACGTGATTCTTCGGCATGTGTCACGGCCTCCATAGCAATTCGTTCGATGAGGGCACGGGCGATGGGATCAGTGGAGAAGGCGCTTCCGTTATCTTCCTCGGGCAGGGATTCCTCACCCCGGAGTTTGGCGAGGAGGCCGACGGGCACGACGAGGGCTCCGCTCACGACGACGGGGGTGGCTGAGGTGACATGGCGCATCGAATGGAGATCACGCTTGCGATGGTCGAGCCGTGACTCGAGGTCCGTGAGGGTGCGGCGGACATTTTCGAGATTCAGCCGCACTTCCTTTCCAGCGGCCTGGTCTTCGGACAGCTTGATGAACCGGTCGGACCAAAAGTCGATCTCCTTGGTGAGACGCTCGTGCACGGCTGCAAGGGTTTTGTCGACATGGGCGATGCGGCGCTCGGACACCTCGCGGAAGTGATCGGGGACGAGGGTGGTGGCGGCGAGGGCGAGGGCGCGCTGCTCGAGACCGGAGGTCAGCCAGGGTTCGGCCATGGCCGCGGCAAGGTGGGGACGATCGTGCTCGGACATTGACTCCAGATCCAAGTGGGGTGCCCATCCTGCGAAGGTGGCGCTGCCGTCGGGCAGGACACGGACGAACTGGAGCCGCTTCGAAATCACGGATCCGTCGCCCGATTTCACCTCGTGGGTGAGAAGGAAGAGTAACGAAAGCTGGTCGCCGAAATCTGCGGGATCGACGAGCAGGGCTCCCTGTCGCAGCAGGTTCCCATGTTGTTCGAGGATCACGTCGCTGACGGAGAGCATGAGGGGATGGCCCGGGTGAATCAAGGCAGCACGGGCAATGCCGGTGCCGGCCCCGGGTTGGATGGCATCCTTTGTGAAGCAGATCCGGTCGTATCGCTTCAGAACTGGGGCGAGCTCGCGGCGGTTGCGGCCGGTGATGACCCGGTCGTGCTCGTGGAGAAGGGCGGGCACGTGGGTGATCTCGTAGCGTCCGCGTTCCCGCTGGTAGATGGATCCGCCGAGCGTCTCGAACCCCTTGAGAAAAAAGGAGCGGACGAAAAAAGGCTGGAGTCGCCGGGCCTCGGCCTTTTCCATCTCCTCCTTCACGGCGAAGAGACGGTCGGGGCTGAGACTCTCCTGGGCGAGGGCGTTGCGATTCAGCAGGGATTTGAGGTGATCGTGGTCGAAATTGTGATCGATGCGCTGCTCCAGCCGAGCTCTGACCTCGGGGCGGTCTCCGTAACGGATCGCCTCGATGAGGAGGTCCTTGAGACTCTTGTCTTCGAAGACCTCGCCCAGGATATCGAAGACCCGGCCGCCCAGAGCCTCGCCCTCGACACGGAGCTTTTCGAGGAGGCGGAAGTAGACGTCGCCCTCGCGGGTTTCCTTGGCGACAAGATTCCAGAGATGGCAGACCTCGGGCTGGCCGATACGGTGAATGCGACCGAAGCGCTGCTCGAGGCGATTGGGATTCCACGGCAGGTCGTAGTTCACCATCAAATTGGCGCACTGGAGGTTCACCCCTTCACCGGCGGCGTCGGTGGCGATGAGCACGCGGGTATCGGGATCGGAACGGAAGAGTTCCTGGATCTTGAGCCGGTCGTCACGACGGGTCCCGCCATGGATGGTGACGATGGCATCGGGGTTGCCTAAGACACCGCCGACCTTGGCGTGGAGGTAGTTCAGGGTGTCGCGATGCTCGCTGAAGATGATGATCTTGCGCATCCTCCCGTCGGTGCCGTGCAGCTCGGGTTCATTTTGTAGGATGCGCGACAATTCATCCCACTTCCGGTCCTGTCCGGACGCGACGACTTCGCGAGCCTGGTTCTCAAGCTCGACGAGGCGGGCGACCTCGTCCTCGAGTTCGGCGATGGTCTGGGCAGCGGTGGCCTGATCGACGAGGGTTTCCTCGAGGTTCTCTTGTTCCTCGGCGTTGAGATCGTCGTCGTCTTCGGGAGCGGAGCCTAGGGACTCGGCAAGAATCCGTTGTCCCCGTCCGGCGATCTTTTCCTCCCGGATGCGGCGCTCGAGACGCTCGCGGCGGCGGCGCAGGGACTGGAAGATTGCCTCGGGACTGGAGGCAAGGCGGCGCTGAAGCGCGGTGAGTGCGAAGCCGACCGAGCCTTTACGGGCTCCCTGTAGCTGATCGGCCTTGCCCATCTCCTCCTTCACGTAGTGGGTCACGGCCTCGTAGAGCGCCACTTCGATGTCGGAGAGCTTGTAATTCGCGGTGTAGGCTCGCCGCTCTGGGAAGAGGGGGGTGCCGTCGAATTTCACCATCTCCTCTTTGACCATTCGGCGCATGAGGTCCGATGTATCGACCTTGTGAACCCCATCGCGAAACTTCCCGTAGAAGCGGTCTGAATCGAGCAGAGAGAAAAAGAGCTGAAAGTCCTCCTCCTTGCCATTGTGCGGTGTGGCGGTCATCAGCAGGAGAT
>JAGNMT010000097.1 GCA_017991025.1 Verrucomicrobiales bacterium | reverse complement strand
TCCTGAAGTGCTGTCTTCAGGTGCCGCTGACGAGAAGAAGGCGACGCTGAGGGCATGGATGGTTTGACGGACCATAAAGACTCAATCAATAGCCTACTCGCGGCCCTCGAATTTTTCTTCGCGGGGTAGGGACTCGACTTTCCAGGTCGCGGGGTAAAAGCGGATGATTCGACGGGGCCGGTAGCCTTCCAGCATCATGTCGCACTTCACTTTGATTTGCACGCCGCTGCTGCCGGGTTCGACAGGGATCTTCTTGATCTCAATGATATTGCCACCTTTGCGATCGTTGACCGGGTCATAGGTCATGAGACTCTCCCGGGCGACGGCGAGAGTGCCTTTCGGCTCAGTGGGATGATCTTCAGGTTTTGAAAGCGGCCAGCCCATCGGTTCAGGATTCGTCCGGGAAAGTTCGTCGAAGAGCCCGGCATCGACATTGTCGAAAAAATTAAGGGTGACGATCTGCGCTTCATCATCCACCGCGTCGACCCGGCAGGGCAGACCGCGCTCACGGATATGATGGCGATGACGCTCCAATTGCTGTGAGGCAGCAAGGGCGCGGGCGGGTTCGTCGAGCCAGAGATCGGTGATTCGACCGTGGCCGTAGAGGGTGACCCAGGTCAGATTAAAAAGCACGGTCTGACCGGATTGCAGTGACTTGAGATCACCAAAGCCCCTGCCTTGAAGCACTCGGGTGTGGCTGAGAAGATCGAAGAGCGTGGCTTCGCCCTTGGCCTTGCCGCCTTCCTGAAGCGTCGCGGTGAGCTTCATTTGCTTAAGGTCGACCGAGTCGATTTTCCAAAACTGCTTCAGCCGTGCCTGGTGGGAAAAGTCATCTTCGATGCGGAAGCAGCGACGAAAATCCACGTCCGGCGTCTTTCGGCCGAAGGGCCCCGGCGGCGGCGGGGTCGTATCGTCGGATGCTCTGAGGTAGAAAAGACCATGAAGGTGAGTGCCGAGCGGAATGTCCTGCAAGGCGGCGGGAGCCCCCTGATAAAAAATCGAGCCATAGGGTAACATTGTGGCATCGACCGCCAGGTCCCAGACCCCACGATCCTGGGTGTCATCGCGGTCCACCCGAATATGAAAGCGTCGCTCTAAATGGTCCACCCAGATCAACTCGCCGGAAATCGCATGGGCCGAGCCCTCGGGAGGGAACTGACCATCGACGAGCTGGAACCACTGCAAGACCTCGTCTTTCTGCTTTCCGCTCAGTTTCTTGAGTTCCGCTTCCGTGTAACGACCGTCGGCATCGGTGCGGAATCTCGGCGCACCTTCAGCGTGGAGCAGCGTGGTGGCGAGAAGGAAGGAAAGGATCAGGCGCATGAGAGGGGGGGAAACGAAATGGAGGGGCGGAGAAATCGAAATGGAGATGGGATGGGGAAACTCTCTTATTATTCCGTGGTTGCCCTTCTATTCGAAGACACATTACTCCAGAACTCCGCCCCTCCAATACTTCCTGCTCACGCGACAACTTCTGAAACCGGCTTCACGCTGTCCTGGAACTGCTCCGTCTCAACATCGACGCGCTGCAGCATGGTCAGAAGCAGATTACTGAGACGGGCGTCGCTATCGACGGGTTTGGAACAGATTTTATAATGGCTCATGGCGTCGGCAACCGTGTACTGACCGATCTTAGGCAGGTTGAAATCAACGTGCTGTCCGTGGCGATAGCCTAGCGCCTTCCCTCCGGCGAGCAGGGTGGGAAGATTGGCATTGCCATGGCTGTGCCCGTAGGCCATGCCGCTGCCCCAGAGGACCTGGGTAGTGTCGAGCAGGGTGTTGTCGCCTTCTTTGTGCGATTTGAGTTGGTCGAGAAAGTAGCTGAACTGTTCGACCAGGAAGGTGTCGGTCTGGGTAAGACGACGGAGTTGCTCAGGGTCTCCATTGTGATGGGAGAGACCGTGGCGGGTCTGCGAGATCCCGATGTCAGGGATCGCCCCCCCATTGGACTCGCTGCAGATCATGCAGGTGATGACGCGGGTGGAGTCGGTGCGGAGAGCCATAACCATAAGGTCGTAGAAGAGGCGGTGATAATCGGCCACCACCGTCATGTCGAGTTTGCGATTCAAATGGGCGACATCGGCGCTGGCAAGTTCCGGTTTGGGGATGTTCAACCACTCGTCAGCCCGCCTGGTGCGCTCTTCCACCTGCCGCACGGCGGTGAGGTACTCGTCGAGCTTCGTGCGATCTTCGCTACCGAGTTTCTCATTCACGCGCCTGGCGTCTGCAGCGACAAGATCAAGAATGCTGCCTCGGCGGCTGAGACGGCGGCGGATCGTCTCTTTACTATCCTTCTCCACACCAAAAAGCATGTTAAATAGGGTCTGCGTGTTTCGTTCGGCGGGAATCTGGATTCCATCACGCGACCACGCGAGCGAGTGGCCCTCAATGGCCATTTCGAGAGAAGAATACCGGGTGGAGATTCCCTGCACTTCGGCCATCATCTGATCGGCCGAAACGCTGTTGCGGAAAGCGCCTCCATCACCGGGCACGTCCGCACCGGTAAGCCAGACTTTGTCACAGTTATGGTGTTTGCCCAGCACCATGGGGTGATGCAGACCGCTGATCGGTGTAACATCGGAACGGTGCTTTTCAAGCGACTCCAGGGTCTTGGTGAACTGAAAGTCCTCCCCGGCCTTTTCGATCTGCCAAGTCAGAGTATTGACCCCGTTAGGGATGTATAGGAAGACACTCCGCTTCGGCTTGGCCGGAGCGGGCAACGAGGCCATGCAATCGAGGAGCGGAAGAGAGAGGGAAGCGCCCATACCCCGCAGCATCTGGCGGCGGCTGATCTGCCATTGGTTAAGATTCAGGTTACTCATGAGATATAAGGATAGGGGATAGATTACCGTTTCTGGAAAAGCCCCGATAAAATAAAAGCCTCCAGAACATCCCGGAGCCGGTAGTCTTTGGCTTTGCTGGTGGCGGCGATGGATTTGAGCTGATCCCGGTCGTCGTACGACATGCTGCGACGCAGTCCGTAGGTGGCCAGTTTTTCGATGAAGGTGGTGTTAAACTTGTCGATATCGGCGAGAAGCAGCTTCTTGAATTCTCCCGGAGTTTCATAGAAGCGTCCGTCGTGGAGTTTGCCGGCGGGGTTGACTTTGGGGTTTGCGCCGGTGCCATCGGTAACTTCCTCGGTGCGCCATCGTCCGATCGCATCATAGTTTTCAAAGGCGAGACCGAGCGGATCGATTCTGGCATGACACGAGGCACAGCTAGGATCGTGAATGTGGGCCTCCAACTTCATTCGCAACGTGGCCTTGGGTGAGTCCACCGGATTCGGCGCGATGGGATTGACATTCGCGGGAGGCGGCGGCGGGCTCTTTCCAAAGATCGCCTCCGAGAGCCACACGCCACGATGCACGGGACGATGCCGCGTACCGTCAGAAGTCAGGGAGAGAATCGCCGCCTGCGTCAGCAATCCGCCACGCTGGCTTTCAGCGGGCAGGGTGACTCGCTGGAATTCATCGCGCGGCACATTACTCCCGTCGAGGCCGTAAAAGTCGGCGAGCCGCGAGTTAACCATACTCCAGTCGGAGTCTAGGAATTCGCGTAATGTCAGACCACTCATGAGCACCTCGCGGAAAAAGGCTTTCGTCTCTCCAATCATGCTCTGTTCCAACGACGCGTCGTAGTCGGGATAGAGCATCTTGTCCGGTGGGAAACGGCCGACCTTCCGCAAGTGCAACCATTGGCTGGAAAAGGAATCACTAAATCGGGCGGCCCGGGGATCAGCGAGAAGCCGCGAAAACTGTCGGCTCAATTCGGCTTTATCCCGCAGCCTTCCCTGCTCCGCGAGCGTGAGCAGTTCGTCGTCCGGCATCGTGCTCCAGAGGAGATAGGAAAGCCGTGAGGCGATCTCCCAGTCATTGAGTTGCTGCCGGTCCGCCGATTCATCGCCCTCCGTGATAAAAAGAAAACTCTTTGAGCACAAAATGGCGAGCATGCCCGCCTTTACCGCATCCGCAAAGGCTTCTCCCGCCGCGATCTCGGCTTCGACGATGCCGACATAATCATTCATTTCCACCTCCGTGACCGGACGACGAAAGGCACGCCGGGCGAGACGACTCAAGCCCTCGCGAACCTGACTCAGATTGCCGTTTTCGGTCAGAAAGTATTCGTCACGACGCTTTTGTTCCTCGTCAGTGATGATAGGCCCGCGCCAGGAGACGGCGTCCATAATGAGAAAGGGGTAGCGCGGCCGGCCCTGTTCGTCGGTCAGTTTCATCTGCCACGGGATGCGCCCATCCTTCGTGCTAATGAAGGGTCGATTCCCGTGACGGCCGGAGCGCGGGTTGTTCGAGGGCCCGGGCACCTCATTGATCACGCTGATGTTCGGACGGCCTTTCGGCAAATGCGCACGGAAGGTGACGGTGATCGGCTTGTCCTCGGGAGCGATAATATCCTGTTCGTGCAACACGCGGTCGAGCCTGGCCTCGTAGACATACAATCGCGGCGCACGCCCCTTCTCCGGCTTCAGCCCGCTCAGGGTGTAACTGATCTCATAGATTCCCGCCTCGGGCAGCGGTTCCGCCGGACCGGAGTAGCGGAAAATATCGCCGGGCCACATCTCGAAACGGACCTTATCGAGCAGACCCAGGGCGCTGAGGCGCTCTCGATGTTCCTCATTTATCTGCTTCTCCTCAATCGCCGGTTTGGTTGATTCAAAAAAGACCGGCTTCTCCTTGGGATAAGCCTCCGCCAGGACGACCTCAGCGGCGGCGAGGTACTTTTCCACATTCGAAGGGGACAGCGTCATCACCGAGCCGATGCGCTCGAACCCATGCCATTCCGCATCCTCAAGAAAACCGCCCGGATCGGTCGCATCAAAATGAACACCGATGAGATCGCTCATCGTGTTGACATATTCCTCCCGGGTCAATCGATTGTAGGAAACACGACCACGAGCCGCGAGACGGGCCGATTCGCCCTCTTTCATCTTTACGGCGAGTTTTTCCACCACACCCGCACTCTCCTCCGCCGAGGGCCTTTTCTTCTCTTTCTCTGGCGGCATCTCCCCGGAACTGATACGCTCCATGATTTCCAGCCACTGCGGGCTATCCTCGAAACCAATCTTCGGGGAAAGATCATCGATCCGAAAATCGCCTTTCTCCGAATCAGCATCGTGACACTTGAGGCAATGGACCTCGAGATACGTTTCTATCGCGGGGTCCAGCGCATCAGTCGCGCCCGCTAATTCCGCCGTTGCAGAAAGAATCGAACTGGAAACCAAAATGAAAATGATAAGACGGGGTGGCATCCTACCGCACGATGCGCCATCACCCCACATTGGTGCAACCCCCGAATTCGCGGAAGTGGAGTAACAATCGGCGAGATTACCAACCTTGAGAAACTCCTCACGAACTACCGAATGACGTGGGGTGCCGACACTCGACGAGGGCAGATCCTGTCTCTATCATTTGTTTCTATCTTCAACTCAATCACCTGCCCCCTCTCATGAGAATCCATCTCTTCGGTGCCCTAATCCTTCTATGTTCCTGCTCTGATTCCTTCGCCGCGGATTGGAAAGCCGCCGCCGCAAAAGCCGTCATCACTCCGGCAGAGCCGATGGTTCTCTCGGGCTTTGCGAGTCGTGAAGTGCCGGCCGAGGGAACGGCAATGGACCTCTATGCAAAGTCCCTTGTGATCGAGGATGCCATCGGCACGCGATTTGTAATGGTGACACTGGATTTGGTCGAAGTGCCCTTCCAGCTCCGGGATGCCGTGGCAGCGGCAGCAAAGGAAAAATTTAGTCTGCCTGCCGAAGCGTTGCAGTTGAATTGCTCCCACACGCATTGCGGACCCGAGCTGAGATATACCGAGCTGGAGTTCATGAGCTTCACGGACCCGAAGCGTAAAGAGCACTGCCTGCGCTACAACGCCTGGCTCACGGAGAAGGTTATCTCCATCATCGGTGAAGCCCTGCAGCATCTGGAACCGGCGACGATCAGCTATAGTCACGCGCGCTGCGGTTTCGCGATGAACCGGCGCCTCAAGAGTGACCTGCCAACAGGCGATCCCTACCTGAACAGCCCGAATCCCGAAGGTGTCGTGGATCACGACGTGCCGGTGCTCACGGTGACGAATGCCGAAAACCATCTCAAGGCCGTTGTTTTCGGCTACGCCTGTCACAACACCTCGATGAACATCAAGCAGTGGCACGGTGACTATGCCGGTCACGCCCAGCAAATGATCGAAGAGACGCATCCCGGGACCATCGCCCTGTTCATGATGGGCTGCGGCGGGGATCAGAACGCCTACCCGCGCTTCAGCCCGATCTTCAGTGCCCGTCACGGACAAAGTCTCGCCACTGCGGTTGAAGCTGCGATCGATGCGAAACCAAAACCCGTTAAAGGACCGTTAAAGATCGGCTGGCAGACCACACGAATCACTTATCAATCCATCCCGACCGCAGCGGAGATCGAAAAGCGGCTTACTACCGGCGAGGGCTACGAACCGGCCTACGAAAAATACCTGCGCCAATGGGACGAGAAGCGGCTTTACGCAATCAAAAACGGTGGATTGCGCGAGTATTACGACTATCCCATCCAGATCGTACGTTTCGGGAATGATCTTACCCTGGTTGCCCTCAGCGGTGAGACATGCGTGGATTATTCGCTGCGATTAAAACGTGAATTTGAAGGTCCCGGCGCATTGTGGGTGGCCGGATACAGCAACGATGTTCTCGCCTACATCCCGAGCAAGCGCGTCCTCCTCGAAGGCGGTTACGAAGCGCTCAGAGCGATGATGTACTGGTCGAATCCGCTGCATCCCTCGGCCTTCGCGGACACGATCGAGGAGATCATCATTGGCAAAGTTCATGAAATGCTGAAGCAATAAACACTTGCCCGATCGATCGCTTTTTCCGGAAGTGAGAAGCTTCACTCACGTATTCCGCTGGCAATTTTGCTCATCCTGACGGACAGAAGGCGTTCCCGGCGAAACTTCATCCTTCAGAGCTCATGCACCCATTTACCCAACTCGGCATCCCTGCGGACATGATTCGCGGTATTGAAGAACTGGGAATTCACACGCCGACAAAGATTCAGGAGAAAGCGATCCCTTTCCTGCTCAAAGACGGTGGCGATCTCATTGCCCAGGCGCAGACCGGCACCGGCAAAACGGCGGCATTCGGTCTGCCCCTGCTAACGAAGATCGATCCGCAACTCAATGAAATCCAGGGACTCGTCGTCGCGCCGACTCGTGAGCTTGCCAAACAGATCGGAAAACAAATTTTTCGCTTCACGAAATACACCGAAAAAATGTTCGTCGAAGTCGTCAGTGGCGGAGACCCGATGGACAGGCAGGTCGCCGCACTAAGACGGCCGACACACATTGTGGTGGCGACACCGGGACGCCTCCTCGAGCTCATCAAACAGAACGCTCTCTCGCTAAAATCCGTCCAGCGCCTTGTCCTCGATGAAGCCGATGAGATGCTCAGCATGGGTTTTAAGAAAGAACTGTCGCAGATCATCGAACTGACCGCCGCCCGGAAGAGCACCTGGCTCTTTTCCGCGACCTTTCCGGAAGAAATTAATCTGCTTATCAAGGACTGCATGTCTCCTCGTGCACACTCGATTCAGATTGACCAGACCCATGTCGTGAACCGGGACATCGAACACCGCTTCGCGATCTGTCCGCGCTCCGAGAAGATGGAGTTCATTGCCGAATTCCTGAAACGCCAGAAGTCAGGGCGCGGACTCATTTTCTGCCGCACGAAAGCGGGCGCGATCAGCCTGCAAACCCAATTGGCCGCGCTCGGATTCCCCATCGACGTACTCCACGGCGACCTCATGCAAAAGGGACGGGACAAGGTCATGCGCGGCTTCAAAAAAGAACGCTTCCAGTTTCTCGTTGCCACCGATGTCGCCGCACGCGGCATCGATGTCGAAGGACTTTCCTTTGTCCTTCAGCATCAGCTTCCCGAGCAGATCGCCTACTACACGCATAGAAGCGGAAGAACGGGCCGGGCGGGAAAGAAGGGGCTCTCTCTCTCATTGATTGAGCCACGGGAAAAATGGAGGATTACGCAGTTGGAAAAATCCCTGCACGTGTCTTTCAGCGAGTACCGGTAGAAGGTCGATTAAGTCGGAATCTCCGGTGTCTCAGTTTCCACCTTCCATCCGCCGCGCCATCAAGCGGCACGAAATCCTTTCTGCCCCCCTTGGTCGGCGCATTGGCGTGCTTTACAGATCCGGGTTCTCTGGTCAATATCAGCACCAGAGTCACTTTTGCACCCCCGTTCATGAAAGCACTTCGACATTCCGTTTCCCTGACCTCTTAGGCTCTCTGCACCATTTTTAATGATACGGCATCCACAAACCGGACCCTCGCAGCTCTCTTCCTATCGCTTTAATCAAAAGCTTTTACCCCCTTGTCTTAACCTATCCAATTAACCTCCCGCCTCCTGTCCCCTCATTCCGCACTCACCATGAAACTCACGCACAAACTTCTCATTCTCGCCCTCTGCCTCGGCTCATTACCGGTCGTTGCAGAAGACAGCCGACTCCAGGCCCCGAAAGACCTGAATGGCTACTTTCCCTTTAGCCCGCCATCGAGCCTGAGCGACTGGGAGGAACGCAAAGCCTGGGTCCGGCGGCAGATCCTGGTAGCCGAGGGCCTTTGGCCGATGCCGACAAAAACACCCCTCAATGCCGTCGTTCACGGAAAAATCGAGCGCGATGGCTACACCATCGAGAAAGTCTACTTTGAGAGCGCACCCGGCTTTTTTGTTACCGGCAATCTCTACCGTCCGATTAATCCAAAAGGCAAAGTACCTGCGGTCATGTTTGCCCACGGTCACTGGAAGGACGCCCGCCTTTCCATGGGTGATCCCGAAAAAGTGCGAAGCGAGATTGCTTCGGGAGGCGAACGTTTTGAAAACGGGGGTCGCAGCATCTTTCAGTCCCTCTGCGTGCAGCTCGCTCGCATGGGCTGCGTAGTCTGGCAGTGGGACATGCTGAGCGATTCCGACTCCATCCAGTTCTCCGACCAGGTCGTGCACCGCTTTGCCAAACAGCGGCCGGAGATGAACACCACGGAAAACTGGGGACTCTACAGCCCTGTCGCGGAATCCCATTTGCAATCCATCATGGGCCTGCAAACGCTCAACGCAGTGCGCGGACTCGATTTTCTCCTGACCCTGCCCGAGGTCGATCCCGAGCGGACCGCGATCACCGGCGCGAGCGGCGGCGGCACGCAGACGATGCTCCTCGCGGCCATCGATGACCGGATCAAACTTTCTTTTCCGTGCGTCATGGTGAGCACCTCAATGCAGGGAGGCTGTACCTGCGAAAATGCAAGTCTCCTCCGGATCAACACCGGCAATATCGAATTCGCAGGCCTTTTCGCTCCGAAACCTCAGGGCATGAACACGGCCAACG
>JAGNMT010000629.1 GCA_017991025.1 Verrucomicrobiales bacterium | reverse complement strand
GGGTCAGCGTGGTCGGTGATTGCGCCTGGAACTCTGCCCAGGAGATTGCCCGTCGGAAAGCCAGTGGCGAAGACGTGGTGATCGATCCTCCGGCACGACGCCCATTTGCCCGATGGTTTCAGTCCTGCTTGAGCAAGCGGATTTCCAAAGCACTGGTGCCCTCGATAACGAAGTAACTTAGGCGAACTTACGGGGTTGAACGGTCGGTTCAATACGCCCATACGATGATTCGTTCTTTTTTCCTTACGTTGGTGCTGATCGGTACCGCCGGCTTGTCCCGGGCAAGTGACAAGCCGAATTTTATTGTCTTTTATTCCGACGACCACGGATACGCCGATCTCGGAGCCAACGGTTCCGTTGCCGACATCAGAACGCCGCACCTTGACGCGCTCGCCCGCAGCGGGGTGCTGGCTAAACACGGCTACAGCACCGCACCGCAGTGTGTGCCGTCCCGGGGCGGGCTGATGACCGGAAGATTTCAGGGGCGATTCGATCTTGATAACAACGGCTCCGCGCTTGATGGCTTTAACAAGGAGACGACTATCGCGACGCGGCTGCAAAAAGCGGGTTATGTCACCGCCCATTTCGGCAAATGGCACCTCGGTCCGACTACTGAGATTTCGAAGCACGGGTTTACGCACACCTTTTCGCAGAATGGCCAGCGCCCGTTTTCATCAAACATCACGCTCGACGGCAAGGACCTGCCCATGGGGGACCTGCCGCCGGAAATGTACCACGTCGACGCGTGCAGTCACGCCGCTGCCGCGATCATTGAACGTTATCAGAAGGATCCCTTTTTTCTCTACATCGCCTACCGCGCCCCGCACACCCCCCTCGATGCCCCGCAGTCCTACCTCGATCGATTTCCCGGTGAGATGCCCGGGCGTCGTCGTGCCGCCCTCGCGATGCTCTCGGCGATTGATGACGGCGTCGGGCTTGTTACAGGGACACTGAAAAAGCATCAGCTCACGGAGAAAACGCTCATCTTTTTTATCGGAGACAACGGTGCCCCGCTCAAGATTCACAAGATAGACTCGCCCTTGAATGGTGATGCCGGAGGCTGGGACGGAAGTCTGAATACGCCGCTCAATGGTGAGAAGGGGATGCTCACGGAAGGCGGCATGCACACGCCTTTCGTAGTTGCCTGGCCGGGTACGATTCCCGGAGGTCAAACTTATGAACACCCCGTCAGCGCCCTGGATGTCGCTGCGACCGCGACTGCTCAGGCTGGGATTACGACTAACCCCGGGGATCTCGACGGGGTGAACCTTCTTCCGTATCTCACCGGAGAGATCAAAACGGCCCCTCACGAGGCCCTCTACTGGCGATGGTCGGCACAGAGTGCGATCCGCGAAGGCAATTGGAAACTGCTGCGCGGCGGCGAACGGGAGTATCTCTACGATCTCGCTGCGGATATTGAGGAGAAACACAATCTCGTGGCAAAACACCCCGACATTGCGGCGCGTCTTCGAGGGAAACTGACGACCTGGTGCGACGAATTGAATCCTCCCGGCCTGGCGCTCGGACCGATGGCACCGACCTGGAACGATTACTTTGATTTTTATCTCGAAGGCAAAACCCTCTCCGTCCCGCCCGATAAAACGGTGGAAGACGGCATTCGAGGATGGCAGGCACGCAATGGCACTCTCAAGGTGAAGGATGGCGAACTACTCCTCACCGCAGAGAAAGCCAACAAGGCAGCATCCATCACGCGCAGTCAATTGAAATTGGAAGGCCCCCTCACGGCCTCGCTCACGTTGAAAACGGCCACTGCCGGCTCCGCCTCGTTGGCCTGGCGTTTGGAGGGCGATAAGGACTTCCTGCCTGCCAACCGGATCGCTTTTGACGTCGTGGAAGGCAAAAATTGGCAGACTTGCGCATTTGAAATCCCTGCCTCCGGGAAGCTCATCCATTTGCGGCTGCATCTCCCCGGCGGCAGCACGCAGATCCGGTTGTTCGAACTCAAGAACCGTCAGGGTAAGACGGTCCACACTCTCAAGCCGTAAATTTGCGGTTCATAAGAATAGTAATTACGACAGGCTGCTGGACCGGAGATTCCGCGCTTGACTCATTTGAGTGGAAAAATAGAGCACAATATATGAATCGCACCCGAATTTGCCTAGCATTTGTGTTTATCGGGGCACCTCGAGCGGCTCAAAAAGTATCAAATTCGGGTGAATTATGAGCATCGGATCGACTACCGGGAACTGCAGCCAAAGCTTATCGAGCTCAAGCAACGTCTCACGCGCCCCGGAAAAGATTCGGCAAGCGGCGATCAAGCCTGATGGTGTCTTTTCCACCACTTTTAATCGTATGAAGCTCCCGTTTTCCCTCTTTTTTTCGCTGAGCCTTTTTCAGACAGCCTTGGCCGCCTCGCCGCGGCCCAACGTCCTCTTCATCCTCGCCGACGATCTCGGATGGAGCGACACGACGCTTTATGGGAAGACGAAATTCTACGAGACACCGAACCTCGAGCGTCTCGCAATGCGCGGTATGACCTTCACCCGGGCGTATTCGGCCAGTCCCCTGTGCTCGCCGACCCGATCAGCGATCCTGACGGGTCTCAGTCC
>JAGNMT010000096.1 GCA_017991025.1 Verrucomicrobiales bacterium | reverse complement strand
CGTTGCCGTGAACCTGATGGCACCCGAGACAGATACGTGCATAATGGGCCTCCCCTTCTTTATACTGGCGCTTGTGCGCTTCGGTGGCAAGAAAGACTTCCTCTTCGCCGCTCCCGACGACAAACAATTTTGCGAGTTGCTTCAGCTTCTTGACATCGATCCCCTTCTGTTTCGCGGCTTGATCGAGAGAGGTGAGTTCTTTTACCGGCATCGGTTTGAACTTCTTGTCTTTGGCTCCCGTAAGCATGCCGTCAATGATTCCCGTCCGGATTTTCGGGTCGGTGTCACTCTTTGCCAGAACTGCGAGCAGCTCTTTGACCTCGACGGTACGGCGCATCGCGACCGAAGCTTTTGCAAGTGCTCCGTAACCCTGTGGGGTCTGGAGCAGGTCCGTGACTTCGTCGAGCTGCTTGCGTTCATTGCGCCTCACGAGCGTTTCAATGAGAGGAAGACGAAGATTGTGCGTCGGAGGCAGGGCCTTGAAGAAAGCCAACTCATGACCCGAAAGCCCGCTCACCGCCAGATCTCCCGTTAGAAGATCTTTCTCGTTTTTTGTCACCCTCTCCGTAAGCAACGGAATGGCGCGTTCGCCAAAGAGGCCGAGACTCGCGGCGAGCTGACGCTGCAGGTGAATGTTTTCCCTGTCATCCACTTCGCTGAGCAGCCCAAAGACCGCATCGCCCTGCTCAGATGAAGCGAGCGACTCCGCCGCACGAACCGCCTCGGCGACGACGCGCGGGGCCTCCCTCGCAAAGGCGACTTTGAGTGTCGCGGCATCGAGCTGATGCAGTCCCTCAAGAGTCCAAACGGCGTGGATCACCGCCAGTTCATTCACGCATTCACTGATGATCACTTTCAAAGCGGGAACCGCCTCATCTCCCCCACGCTCAACGATGAGCCGCTGCGCCGTATCGCGCCACCAGCCATTCGGGTGGGAAAGATGTGCGACAAGCTCGGCTGCGGACTCTTCCTCCATGCGGGGTTGCCCACTGCCGGCACCGCCTTCCATGTGTCGCACCCGCCAGATCCGGCCAAGGCCAATCGGAGTGTCCAGCTTCCGCTCCACCACTTGGGCTCTCAGATAGGAGGTCATGTAGGCGGAGTGCTGGAGAATGCCGCGGTAAAAATCGACGAGGTAAAGAGTTCCATCAGGAGCGGTGTAGGCATTCACCATGCGGGACCGCTCATCCGTGGAGGTGAGGAACTCGGACCCCTCGTAGGCGCTTTTGACCGTATGAAATCCGTCTTCACTTTCCTCGATCACGGCCCTCTTGACGAGGTTTCCGGCGGGTTCCGTTATGAAAAGGTTTCCTTGGAACGACTCGGGAAACTGATCACCCCGGTAGAACGCCATCCCTGCGGCAGCCGTTGGCGCGAGGAGGTAACCTTCCTCGCTCAGGGTTCCTTTCATGTAGCCACGGTTCACGCCTGAATTGATGCGCGAGGACCAAAGCCGCTGGTTCTTAATCGTCGACGTGACGACGGCCCGGAACGGGAAATTCGGATTCCGTGCTCTCAGCCCCGGCGCGACCTCCTCAACCGAGACGAGATTCGAGTTCGTGTTCGTGAAGAGACGCCCGAAATTATCCTGCGCGATCCCCCACTGACCGCGTTCTTCGGTTTTTTCCTTGGTCCAGGCCCCGTTTACCTTGCGATACCGCTGATCGCTTTTCGCATTATAGATCCAGTTGTCCAGCGCCATGAGCAGCCCGTTCGGCTTGTGCTCGGGGTTCCCGCCTTCGGCAAAATGCTCATCGACCACCGTCACTTTCCCCGCTTTGATGCGACCTTCACTGTCAATCAGGATCTCCGCTTCGTAGAGCTTCAGATTGTCCGCAAAAAGAAGCGACTTGTCCGCATCGACAAGAGCGACCGCGCGGGGAAGCAGGTATTTCTCCAGAAAGACGGTGTGCCGATCGACCTTGCCATCCCCGTCGGTGTCTTCCAGCACGGAAATGCGCCCGTAGGTCTGCTCTTCTTTTTTGCCGTCGATGTCAGGCATGTAACCCAGCATCTCCGCCACCCAGATGCGACCATTGCCATCAAAAGCCAGTGCCACAGGGTCATTGATCATAGGGTCTGCAGCGACCAATTCGAGCGCAAAACCCTTTTCCAGAGCAAACGTGGCAAGGGCTTGATCGGGCCCGACGACGGGTGCCGCCGGGATTTTCCAATGGGCCGGAGGAGGGGCCATCTCGTGCCCTTTCTTATCGCCATTCTGGCAGTAGACAGCGGTTGTGACGCCAAAGGAGGCAAACCCAGCGACCAGGGGCGAAAGAAAAACACTCCGCGAAACAGCACTTTTAAAAATCATGAAAACGAGTATTCCATTCGTGGTAACGATTTCAAGTTCCCGATAGAGGCTGGAAATCCCTGTTTTTTAATGAGTTTTGAGACAAAATCCAAACAATGAGTGATTTAAATCCCGAATCCGGCATCGGAAAAGCCATCTCCGAAGCCCGCATCATCGCCGTCCTCGTGATCGACGACGCTGCCGCCGCACTCCCCGTCGCGGAATCTCTCCTCGCTGGCGGAGTGACCGCGATGGAACTGACTCTGCGTACGCCGGCCGCGCTCGAAGCCGCTGCCAGGATCCGCGAGGCGTGCCCTGAAATGATGGTTGGCATCGGCACGATCCTTTTCCCCGATCAGGTCGAGGCCGCACTCGCCGCCGGGGCCTCTTTCGGAGTCTCCCCCGGAGTGAATCCGGCCATCATCCGTCAGGCGAAAGCAGTCGGCCTTCCCTTCGGGCCTGGAATCATGACCCCGACCGACATCGACATGGCGATTCAGGAAGGCTGCCGACTCCTGAAGTTTTTCCCTGCCGAATCCTCGGGAGGCCTCGCCCACCTCAAAAACATTGCGGCTCCCTACGCCCATCTCGGTCCGAAATTTATTCCCCTTGGCGGGGTCAGTCTCGCTAACATGATGACCTATCTCAACAGCGACCTCATCGCTGCCGTCGGAGGCAGTTGGCTCGCCCCGAGAGACCTCATTCAGCAGCAGGACTGGAAAAAAATCGAAAACAACGCCCGCGAAGCGATCTCGGCGCTGTGAGAGATCACCCCTTTTTTGCGATATAATCGAGCAAATAAGCAGCGATCGGTTTCACGATTTCGCGGAATTTAGCAGCGCGATCCCCGGTCAAGAGCGCTTTCTCCACGACCGGATTGTCGATAAACTCTACTTCGAGGAAACAGCGCGGCACCCCCTTGAGGTGTGGCTGTCTGACGAGTTGGAAGTAAAAATTGGAACCCAGCCCGCCGTGGAGATGACCATCGGTGATCACCCCGCGATTTTTCGATTCGGGGAGGAAAGGCTTCACTCCCGCTGCACAGGCCGCCGCGAGACCTTCCGCAAACTGACGATCCAGCTGATAGCCGGGATTGCGATTCTCCGCCGCGATGAGAGCAAGACTGCCGAACGACTTTCCATCCATGGCATTAAAATGAATGCTCACGACGCAGGCGGCATCGGGACGATTGCAGATCGCGGCGCGCTTGATGAAGTCGAGGTTGATATCCGTCTCGCGGGTCATCAGCACTCCCACCTGCCCCCCACGGCGGGACGACTCAGCAAGAATCGCCTCCTTGAGAAGAAAACTGAACTCAAGCGTCAGATCCTTTTCATCCAATCCCCCGCGGCTCGTAGCATTGTTCGGCGAACTGTTACTTCGTTCCTTGAGAGAACCTGCTTCGGCCTTACCACCGTGACCCGGATCAATCAGAATCACCGGAGGTGCGGAGAAAGCTGTCGAGACCAGGGCGAGCGTAGCGAGTGAAAAAACAGCGGGAAATCGGAAAAAAATCATAACATCACGCGCCGGTCTGAGGATACCTGCCCACTGAACGACAGGAATTCCGTTTTTCAACCCATACCGACGCGCCTCCGAAACTCCTATACCGCGAGATCCCCGGGGAAAATGCCACGGGCCATCCAGGGCAGCGATTCAACAGAGTCTGATCGATCACCAGACCCTGTTGAATCGGTGAATTACTTTTTAGCGACCTTCAGCGCTTCGAGCCGGGCAACGACATCGGCACCGTGACTGCCGGTTTTCACCTCTTTATCAATAAAGGCAATCATGCCCTCGGCATCGATATAAAAGGTCCAGCGCTTGGAAAGACCTTTGCCGTCGACGACCGTTCCGTACGCTTCAGCGACCTTCTTGTCAGGATCACATAGGATGGGGTAATCAAGATTCAAGGATTTGGCGAATTTGGTATTGACCTCGACGGTGTCGCAACTCGCCGTAAAATAAGCGGCGTTGAACTTCTGAATTTCCCGGCCACTCTCACGGAATGACTCGCATTCTTTGGTGCATCCACCAGTGAAGGCCTTGGGAAACCAGGCGATAACAACCGCTTTGCCCTTCATATCGGACAACTTGTAATTTTTCCCATCACTCCCGGTCAGTTCAAAATCGGGCGCTTTATCGCCCACCTTAAGGTCAGCGGCGAAGGCGGGCAGAGAAGCCAGTGCGAGCCCAATTACTGCAGTTAACAACGTTTTTGTTTTCATGGTGGCCGAACATAGATAAGAACCTTGTCCGCGTCCATCCGCATCATCATGTGAGGCGACTTTCATCCTATTCATGATACCTCCACGGATTGACAGCACGCCACACTCGACGCCTGTTCCCCCGGAATAAAGCCGGGGATTCCTTAACGGCCAGGGTGCCTGCCGCCCCTATTGCTTCGCCGCACCCGCTTTGAATTTGTCCATCAGTGCTTTGGACCTGGCGGACAGCTCCAGATACCCGGGACTGTTGCGATCCAGGGTGGCGCGCTTTGCATTGAGTTCACGAATCTCCGCGCCGAGAGCACGCCGTTCCTCAGCCGCCGTGGCGGCAGCGGGGTCCACGGTCACTTCGACATCGTCCCAGTCGTCCGTGCGGAAGACCGAGGTCGGCAAACCTTCACTGTTAACGAGATTGGTCCCTTCCGGGTTGGCAGCCCAGGCATAACGCACCGCCAACGGCTCCTTCACTTGCGGACTGGAAACCATGACGCTGTCAGTGCCCTCGATCGTTGCCTCCGCCCAGTGCCACACCTTGTCAGCGCCGGCGATCTCAAACCGCTTCAAGGCACCGCCATCTCGCGATTTCAATCCCGTGCCGCTTTGCTCAAAGGTGACACGAATCGCGCCGTCCGCGGCCAGACTTGTTTTAAAAAGCGGGCCCGAATAGGTCAACTCTTTCCCGTAATCCTTGGCGAGCGCCCAGCGGGCGAGTCTCTCACCGGGATCCTTCTTATTTGTCGGATGAATGTTAGTGGCGTTGCCGACGTCGTTGATGATTGCCATGCCGGTCTTCGGCGTGGTGCCGAGCACGAGCCGCATACGGTCCTGCAACAGGGGCCAGGGATCAGGAGTGCCGGGTTCGGTCGAGGGAGCGTGAAAATTCGCCAGTTGCACAAAATAGAAGGAAAAATCATTCCCCCATCGCTGGCGCCAGTCGCGGATCATGAGGGGTAGGGTCTGATCATACGGAACGGCTCCGGCTTTCGCGTTGCCTTCTCCCTGATACCAGATCGCCCCGCGCATCGTGTAGCCGGAGAAAGGATGGATCATGGACGCAAACAACACGCCGGGCTTGCCCTCGGTATCGAGCGGACGCTTCGATGGAGCGGGTTTCTTGGGGAGCTTTCCTCGTTTTTCGGCGGGTTTCGTTTTGGCTTCGCTCAAGGTGGCCTGCCATTTTGCAAGTTGCGCCTCGTAGGCGACTTGCGCTTTGACCGGATCATATTCGGCATCGGCCTTAAGAGTGGCATCAACGAGCGCCTTGGTGGCAGACAGGGTGTTCAAGGCCTCGCGGCTCGTGAACGTTTCCACCGGCTTGCCACCCCACGCGGACTTGATAACACCGACCGGAATACCGAGGTCGAGGTGCAGCTTTCGGGCAAAGAAAAACGCCACCGCAGAGAAGCCCGGCACGTTCTCCGGAGTAGTGGAGATCCAGATCCCTTCGATGTCTTCCTGGTCCTCCACCGCCGTCACAAGCGGGGCATTAAACATGCGCAGTCCCGGGTGGGTCGATTCGGCGACGAGGGGGGCATATTCGGGTAAACGATCCATCGTCAAAGCCATGTTCGATTGGCCCGAGGCAAACCACACTTCACCCACGAGCACGTCTTTGATTTCAACCTTTTCCGCCCCTGCCGTAATCGTCAGAGACGCGCCGCCAGCGTCCGCCTGGCCGGTTTTGATCGCGGTGCGCCAATGGCCGTCGGCGGCTGCTTTCGTCGTGGCCGTATTGCCTTTAAAAAAAATGCTCACCTCGGCATTCGCGTCGGCTTTACCCCAGATCGCTGCGTCCTCTTCACGCTGGAGGACCATGTGATCGCTGAAGAAATGCGGGACGCTCAGTTCAGCAAAAAGCAGACCGGGAGCGAGAAAGAGGGAGGTGAAGATGAAGATGAATTTCATGACATGGGTTAAATGATTTCTTCGATGACCTGTCCGAAGTCCCGCTCCAGCCGTTTGTGACCGGGCACCTCCAGATGATGGGGATGGAGACCCATCTGATGCAACAGGGTGGCATGGATATCCGTCACGTAATGCGGATTCTCCACCGCGTGGTAGCCAATCTCATCGGTCGATCCGTGCGCAATTCCGCCTTTGATGCCCCCGCCCGCCATCCAGACGCTGAATCCATAGGGATGGTGATCCCTGCCATCGGCACCCTGCGATCCCGGGGTGCGCCCGAACTCGGTTCCGAATACAACGAGCGTCTCTTCGAGAAGCCCGCGCTGCTTCAAATCTTTCAGCAGGCCGGCAATGGGGCGGTCCACCTGCATCGAGAGCCGGGAATGCTCGGCCTTCAACTTCGAGTGTTGATCCCACGCTCCCGCCGCTCCGTCACCGTGCATGATCTGGATGAAACGCACCCCTCGCTCGACAAATCGCCGCGCCGCAAGTAACTGCTCGCCGAAGGGGCGCGTCTCGGTTTGGTCGAGTCCGTAGAGCGTTCGGGTTGCCTCCGTCTCCTTCGAAAAGTCGATGATGTCCGGCACTGCTGTCTGCATCCGGTAGGCCAACTCGTAGGACTTGATCCTTGCCTCAAGGACCGGATCACCCGGGTAGCGCGACACGTTCAAACGATTCAGGCGATTGACCAGACCGAAGCCGAGGCGCTGTTCTTCCAAGTCAAAATCCCTCTCGGGCCTCGCGTAATCGAGCGGGTTCTTTAAATCCACTTTCAATTTCACTGCGTCGTAGGCAGGACCGAGGTAATGGCCATCACGCACATCAAAAAAGCGTGGTCCCATGTTGATAAACTGAGGAAGATTTTCATTCAGAGTGCCAAGTCCGTAGTTCACCCACGCACCGATCGTGGGAACACGCGGATCGAGCATATGGCGACCGGAATGGAACTGAACCTGGGCCCCATGATTGTCGTCTGTCGTCCACATCGAACGGATCACCGCGATGTCATCGATGCAAGAGCCGATATGGGGGAACCAGTCGCTCACCTCGATCCCCGACTGACCGTATCTTTTTGAACCTACCTGAAGCGGGTATATCGTGTTGCGCTGCTGGCCATTGGCATCATTCACCACGACAACACGAACATGCTTCCGCCTCTCCGGATCGAGCACGCTCGCAAATGGCGTTTCTTTGATGGTTTTACCGGCGTACTGATTCAGCGCCGGTTTCGGGTCAAAGCTTTCCATGTGGCTGACCCCGCCCCGCATGAAGAGCCAGATCACACTCTTTGCTTTCGGGGCAAACTCGGGCCGGCCGCTCGGCGGCAAATACCCGCCACCCGCCGCAGCACCGTACCCGTCGCGGGCGAGCATCGCATTCAACGCCAATCCGCCAAACCCGAGTCCGGCCCGTTGGAGAAAATGGCGTCGGGCTACAAAAGATTCTATGTCAGGATCGATCATGATCGGGGCAGGTGAAAATCGCTTCGTTAACGGGATCTCAACGGATGGTGATGAAATCATTGTGGTTGAGGAGAGCATGAACCAATCGTGCGCGCATCGTTGCCTCTGGATCCTTCGCTCTCTTCACTACGTCGAGCGCCTCCATCTCCGTCCAATAAGCTTCGCAGGCTGCTCTTTCGCTGTCGTCTGGTGCCCGCCCTAACAATATCCTGAACGCCGCGGCGAGGAAGACAGCCCGCCCCTCACTTGGATGAGCAGCAGGGAGCCGGCCAGCGATTTTTTCCGCCATCTCAATCGAGATCGCGCTGTTCGCCAGTGCCAGCGCCTGTTGCGGCACGATGCTCTCGGCACGGCGATAGCACTGAAGAATGTCAGCGTTATCGAAGAGAGAAAGAAACTTGTCCTCGACGTCCGGCGACTGAGTGTAGTAGAGCCCCCGACGCATCGAAGTGCCATTCGGGCTCACGGACGGACCACCGGATTTGAGATCCAGCGTGCCGGCGAGTTGGAGCAGGCTGTCACGCAGCACCTGCGACTCCATCCGGCGGGGATTCGCCCTCCAGTAAAAGCGGTTAACCGGATCCGCCGCGAGAGTCGCTGGATCTGCCCCCGCGTTGGATGAACTGCGGCGATAGGCATCCGAGGTAACCATGAGCCGGTGCAAATGCCGGAAGCTCCAGCCGGATTCCATGAACTCCGCCGCGAGCCAGTCGAGCAATTCCGCCTGCTCGGGCCGTTTCGCCTGACGCCCGAAATCAAAGACCGTCTCAACGATGGGCTCGCCGAAATGCCGCATCCAGACATGATTCACCGCGACCCGGGCTGTGAGCGGGTTCTCCCGCGAGGTGATCCACTTCGCGAGCATGAGCCGCCTCCCGGTACTCGTCGGGGGATATGTCGCCGGGTAGGTGCTCTCGTTATCAGCTGGCGTCTCGAGAGCCTTTTTGGCCCCGTAGAGCGGGGTATAGTTCGCCTCTGGCGTCGCGATTCTCTTTTCTGCTTTGGCGAGCGCTTCTTTCGCAGCCTTGATTTTTGCAGCGTCTCCGGCTGACTCCTGGGTGATCAGGTCAAGTTCCGCGCGCGCCTTCATCGCCTCGCCTTCACGCTGTGACGCCGTTTTCGCGAGCATCTCGTCCTTCGCCGTAAGCGCCGCCGTATCCGCCGCGATGACTGCCTCGAGACACACCAGTTCAGCCTCAGCGACGGCCAGGCCGGCCTCCGCGATTTTCACGGCAACGACTGGCTCGACGGCCTTTGCGGGAACAGCTGGATTGGCGGGATTTGCTTCGGTTAGTGTAAGCGATGCCGCGAGTGGCCGCACTTCGATGGAATCGAACGCAACGGTCGCATCAAATCCGGACAGAGCCATCTTTCCACCTTCGACCCGTTTCGGCAGCCGTTTCGCCACAACGAATTTGCCATTAAGCCAGACGTTCACGAGAGACGCACGCACCGCAACGCGCAATTCATAAGCCTCGCCAACCCGTATCGGCAGGGCGACCGCACCGTCGGCGGGATAACTGGTCTGCCCGGCCGTGGTGTGAGCCACCTGCACCTTCGGTCCGGCTTCGTAGGCGCTGGTGTAAACGAAATTG
>JAGNMT010000628.1 GCA_017991025.1 Verrucomicrobiales bacterium | reverse complement strand
GCCTACCCGCGATTTGACCAGGGACTCGTTCTCGAAGAGTTCCGGAAAACGGGGGAGTTGCTTCCTCCTGTTCACAATTTCGGTCATGTCGCCGTCTCGGGGATGACCCGGTATCGGAGTGGTGCCCTCAATCCCGCGTGGACCGATGGATGGCTCGTGACCCATTTCAACACCGCTGAAGTGACGCTCTCCACTTTCGCACCAAAAGGGGCTTCTTATGACGCGACTGCGACCACATCCATCTTCAAAGTGCAAAAACCCGACACTCACCTCACTGACGTGCTCGAAGACCGGAACGGTGATCTCCTCGTGATCGACACGGGAGGCTGGTTTCGTATCGGCTGCCCCACTTCGCAAATTGCCAAACCCGAAGTGACGGGGAACATTTACCGGATCTCCCGTACGGATCGGGGCCCCTACGCGGCACCCAATTATCCTGACTGGGATCGACTGACGAGCGAGCAGGTCTCGGATTTCCTCGGAGCAAAAGAGGATTGGCTCCGGGAACGGTCGATCACTGAACTGGCGGTGCGGGGTGCTCCGGCAATGCCCGAATTGGAGCGAATTCTTCTCGCGGACACGTCGACGCCGGTTGCCCGGATCAATGCGGTGTGGACTCTCGCAAGAATGAAATTCTCCGAGTCGACCGAACTCATCTACAAAGCCCTCACCGACGCCGATCCCGGGGTGCGCCATGCCGCCTGCAATGCGATCAGTGTAACACGCAGCTGGCAAAACGTCGCCGCGAATCAGCCGGCGGAGCGCGAGATCGAACTGGAGCGCAATCGCACCCTCACGGGCGCGCTCGCTGGCATCGTGCGGGCGGACGAGGCCCCGGTGGCCCGGGCTGCCGCAACCGCACTCGGCCGGATGGGGGAACGGCGCGCCATCGGAGCGCTCTCGGGAAGACTGGGACGTGCCGGCGATGACCGCTTCCTCGAGCATTCTCTCATTTATGCCCTGATAGAAATTGATGACTTTGAAAGCACCAGCGAAGGACTGAAATCGACCGACCCGCAACTGCTCAGCGGGACGCTTCGCGCCCTCGACGGCATGGCCTCGTCGAAACTGGAGGTTCTCAGTATTCTGCCCTTTCTCGAAGCCGAAGACGAGGACCTGCGTGCCACCGCTCTCGCTATCGCAAAGAGGCACCACGAGTGGGACGCCGCTCTCGCAAACTATTTCTTCAACTGGCCGGACGAAGTCAACGCCATACAGAAAGGCATCCTCAGGGCCCTCGTGCCTCCGCATTTTGACGCACCGCCGATGGTGGACTACCTGACCAGTCTTATGGCCTCACCTAACCCGGGCCGCACCGACCTCGGACTGGAGTTAATCGCTCTTTCATCGGGAATCCCGTTTCAGGAGGAGTGGCGCCCCGTCTTTGAATCGGCCCTTGCCTCCACCGGCCAGTCACGCGGGCTTGCGGTGGGTGCGCTCCAGGCCACCAAGACGCCGCTATTTGCCGAGGCTCTGGAGAATCTCGCGAAAAATGTTGCAACGCCTTATCCTGATCGCATTGAAGCGGCACGCGCACTGGTGAAACAACAGGCTGCTCTCACCCCGCCAGCCTTCGACCTGATTGATGAAGTCCTCACAAAATCCACCGATTTCACGATCCGGGCCAAAGCGCTCGCCATGCTCTCAGGCCTTTCCCTCGGTGAGAATCAGAGGGATAAAGTCGCCGCCACCCTGAAAGGCTTCAGCCCGGTGGAATGGGGCTCGTTTCCCGATCTTTTTCGAAAGCTTGACTCTCCGGCGCAAGCCATCCTCGTCGCCGGGGCGCTAACGGCATCACCTGCACTCGGCAATCTCGACACCGAACACTTGAAAGCGCTTTTCACCCCTTTCCCCGAAGCGCTCACCATGATCGAGACGGCTCTCGCCGAGGTGGCTCGAGCCGTAAGCGAACGCAGCGCGAAGATCGAATCCCTTCTTAAGGCGATGCCCGGTGCCGATCCGGTCGAAGGCGCGAAGATATTCGCCTCCGGCAAAGGTGCCTGCCTGGTGTGTCATCATATCGGCGAGCTGGGGGGACGAATCGGACCCGACCTCAGCACAATAGGGCGCATCCGCACGGCACGCGACATTTACGAATCCGTCCTTTACCCGAGTGAGTCTATCGCGAGGGATTTCGAGACCTTTGAGATCAGCGTCAAAACAAAGGACAGCCCGGTCCAGGTCGGACTGATCGACGCCCAGACCACGGAAGGACTCGAATTAATCGGACTAAGCGGTCAAAAGCAGATCATCTCCCACGATGAAGTGACGTCGATCAAACGTATACCCACTTCGCTCATGCCAATGGGACTCGATCAGACCCTGACGCCTGATGAGCTGAGAAACCTCGTCGCCTATTTACTTGAGAGACGCTGATTCACTCTTTCACGCTCGATCCGAGGGCATCGCGAAAGTGATTTGTAATACGGATTTCGGCGTCATCTTCATTGTCCCAGCTAAGACTCGCCATCATGGACGGACTGCTCTGGTACTCTGAAATGACCTGGCCATTCCTCGTGACCTTAATCCAGATGCCCTTAATCGAGTCTTTAGCATACTCGCGCTCTCCTCTGGAAGGGGCATACTCGTAGGTATTC
>JAGNMT010000095.1 GCA_017991025.1 Verrucomicrobiales bacterium | reverse complement strand
GTGGACTCAATCAATACCACGACGCGCTCGACATTCGGGCGGGCGGGAATCCGCAAGACCTGAAAGCCATTGGCACTCGCGAGTTGAGAGACCCCGTCGCCGGTTCGCGACACGGTTTGACCCGCGTTTGCCACGCGCATCTCGAGGGCGGAGGTACTTGGACCGATTTCGAGAGTCCGCGTGAAAACAAGCTTCCCGTTTTTTATCTCGCACCCGGGCGACTCCAGGATCGGTGCCGCACCGACGGTGTAGCTCAGAATAATGCGCTCGCCATGATAATAGAGTCCTTTGAATTTCACCCATTCACGTGGCAGCGGACCGTAGGGCTTCTGGTCGAGCCCGTGCAAACGGGTGTCCTCGTATTTGCCCGAATCCGGATTCGCCCAGCCCGGCGCATCAGGATTGGTGAAGGCCGTCTCACCGACAATCTTTGTGTGCGTGCCATGCGAACCATCGAAGGCGATACCGCGCCAATCGACGAACTGGTCTCCGGTCCAAGCTGCAGCGACCCGCATCGTGTCGTGATCGTAGAGCATCCAGGCGCGGCCTTTCGAGACGCCACCATGGCCCTCATCAAGGCGGGCGGTGATGCCCTTGTAGGCAATATTCCCGGGTGCCGCTTCGATCGTCCACATCAGGGCGGGACCGAAATTCATGCGCAGATACTTGGGTCCCTGTTGGAATTCCTTCATCGCCGCCGTCTCGACAAACTCGCCCTGAGGCTTCGGCAGCGCGGCGAGGTAGGCATCCGTGACCGGCTGATAGGCTGCGGCATTGGTCGGTTTCACAAGGACCTCTCTGACATAGTGGGAAACATCATACTTCTGGGCCGGAGTCAGCATAGGCCACGGGGGCATCAATCCCAGCCCGCTCGTGAGGGTGCCATAGAGGCCATGGAGATCGCCGCCATTCTTGAAAGGCTCTTTCCAAAAGGCCCGGGACAGGGGCAGTGATCCCGCCGCTTCAGGGGTGCCGTGGCAGACGATGCACAAGGTTTTGTAGAGCGTCTCTCCCCGCTTCAGCGCAGCTTCGTCGAGCGAGCGAATGAGCCTGGCATGATCCACCGCCAACTCTGCCGGTGAGGGTGCGACAGGCAGCGGTGCCGGTAGCGGCGTCTGCGCCTCGCAGGGGATAGAAATCAGGAGGAGACCTGCGATGAGGAGAAGAAGGGGCTGGCGCATGAATCAATAAGAAATGGTCTTCGGATCACGAGTAATGAATGACCGGAAGGAATGGCAATGGCAAGTTTTTACCGAACTTTTACAGAAGAGAGACCTGGATTTGACGCAAAGAACCGGAAACCGGGGAACACTATCAGCCACATGAAAAACCTCACCTACCTGTTGTCAGCATTAATCCTTCTCGCCACCGCCACGGTCCGATCACAGGATCAGGACAAGCACGCGGAATCCGCCAAACCGGCCGCGGCCGACCCTTTTGTGCAGAAGGAGGAGGCGAAGCAGAGCAAAGCGGCCCCGGAGAGCAAAAAAGCGGCACCTGACAAAGTCACCAACGTCGGCACGATTTTTCAATACATCGACGTGAAGCGGGAGCGCTGGCAGAAGTGGCTCTCGGAAAACGAAACCCCGCTCGACGCCGGAGCATTGCGTCGCGAGGTGGACGGATGGCTCACGACCGACGAGGCGGAGTTGGCCGAGACCTCGCTCGTGATGGGCAAGTCGGGACAGCGTTCGAAGGTGGAGTCGATCCGGGAGGTCTTCTATCCTTCGCAGTTTGATTCAGAAAAAAGCGGTCTACCTGTCCCTACGGCATTCGAATTGAGGCATCAGGGAACAACGTCAGAGGTCGATCCTGTGATCGGTCTTGAAGGGAGGATTGATCTCAATTTTGCCCCCGAGCGGGTCGCCTACGCGGGCGAGAATCCTCCCCGCGAGGAGAATGGTGCGGAAGATGGCGATGTCCGGTGGCCTCTCTTTCGCTCACAGAGAGTGATGTCGCAGGTAAGTCTCGCTCCGGAAGAGTGGGCCCTTATCGGATGCGAATCTTCTCTCAATGGAGAAGATTCCCACCAGACCCTGATTTTCGCTCGTCCCGCTCTCCATCAATTTGAAGATACACCAGCGAAAGGCAACCAGAGTGGCGAGGCGATGCTTACCTTTCAGTGGCTTGAAGTCGCGCATGAACAACTAAACAACTGGCTCATGAATGCCGGTGATATCTCCGCCTGGATTGGAGGAGGGCTCAATACTAAAGCGCTCGGGGCCGGGGCAAAGATCCTCGACGAACGGGTGATGCGATTCCGGAGCGGGCAGCGGATAAAAAATGAATCGATCAAGGAAGTGATCTATCCCACGGAATATACGCGTGATGCTGAAGGAAAGAATTTTGCCACACCCACCGCCAATGAGACCCGTAATGTCGGCGTCACAGTGGAGGTGGATCCGGTCTTCGGTACCAGCGGGGGCATCCTCGATCTCAACATGGCCCCGGAGCAGGTCTTCCACTTCGGTGAATCCGTGCATCATCGCTTCCTCGATAGCGGTAAATGGCAACCCAATATCACGATGCCGGTTTTCTATGTCATAAAAACCACGACACAGATCACCCTGCCGGCCGAAACTCCGGTCCTCATCTCGGTGATGTCGCCTCCGGATGAAAATGGCGTGATCGATTCCTCGCGGAAGGTCCTTCTCTTTGTGAAATTCTCGCATTGATGTCCGACCGCCAAATGTGAGAAAGTGGTCTCCTCATGCGTTCCTCCCGCTTTCGCCCTCTCCTGCTCCTGCCCGCCGTCGCGATCCTCATCGCGACGGCGATCCTGTGGGGTGGTCTGACACTTTCGAAACGGACACGGGTGGAACGAATCGAACAGGATAGGGAAACGGTTCGCCGTTTCGGGCTGGTTCTTCAGGGACGACTCGATGAACTCGAGGCACGCTATCGTCAACACCTCGAATCCCTCGCACGCACCAGTCCGAACGATCTTTTCAGCCTGCGCGACGCGATTGATCGAATCGTCGGCGTGCGACAGTTTTCCACGCTCAATCCTGAAGGAAAAGTCGATCTACACCTTCTTTCGAGTCAAGAGGCCGAAGATGAAGCAAACGTTCCACTCCCGGTTTTTGATCGCGACGATCTGCCGGTAGGGCGTCGGCTTGACTTCCTCATCGAAGATCGCAACTCTTTGGGTGGAGGGCAGGCCGGTGCTTTTGGCTGGATCGGGTCGGGAGATAATCTTTTCTATTTCACGAATCTCTCGGAACGGCGCACCGTGCTGCTCTTGATTAATCGCGCTGTCGTGATCGCCTCGATCAGGGATTGGCTCGATGGCTCGTTGCCAAGTGAGATAGCATCGAGCGTGCACGGAGAAGGCGCTCTGGCGGTATCCCTTGACGGCAGCGTTCTGGCCTCTCTCGGCGAAGACTCCGGAAAGGATCCCGACGTCATCCTGCAGCTCGGTTCCCGTTTCGGAAACTGGCAGGTCCAGTCGAGAGACCCCCGCCGTATCGTGACAGAGTATCACAGCGGAATTCTTGGGGGAGCCGGCCTGCTCGCCCTGCTCGTGGCTCTCGCGGGAGGAGTCTCTTTCTTTTATCTCAACCGCGCCCTCCGCCTCGCCGAACGACGGGTCTCGTTTGTCAATCATGTCTCTCACGAGTTGAAAACACCCCTTACTAACATTCTCCTTAATACCGACCTCGCCGCCGACGGAGCCAGTCCGGCCGGAGTGAAACGACTTGCCATGGTACAAGAAGAGGCCCGGCGGCTTTCCCGACTGATCGATAATGTCCTTACCTATTCGCAGCGTCAGCAGGCTCCGCCCGGGATCCGTCTCCATCCCGTCGATCTGGGTCCCCTCGTTAACGAAATCGTCGCCCAGTTTCGCCCCTCTCTGGAGCGGCGCGGCATCACCCTCACGATCACGGGAGACACGGCCGTGATGGCGGCGGTCAACGACGATGCGTTTGCACAAATTCTCGGCAACCTCATTTCAAACGTTGAAAAATACGCGGCGGCCGGAGGTATCGCCAGAATTGAAATGGAGAATTATCCCGGCGAAGTGGTGATCCGTCTTGGAGATGCCGGACCGGGGATTCCCCTGCAAGAACGGGAACGTATCTTCCGCCCTTTTTATCGTCTCAACGACAACATTGCAGAGGGAGCCAGCGGGACGGGGCTCGGGCTCTCCATTGCCCGCGATCTGGCGGAGCGCATGGGCGGTTCACTCCGGGTTCTGACCGGGAACAAAGAGCCCGGAGCTGTTTTTGAACTGCGCCTTCCCGCTGCTGCTGCGGAAAAAGTGATCGCCTTTCCCGACTCCCGCGCCTCATGAAAATTCTCGTGGCCGAAGACGATCCGGTGACAAGGGAGGCAATCATCGCCTGTCTCAGTGCGGAAGGATTTCGTGTGATCGAAGCCGGCAATGGCAGGGAAGCGCTCGAGTTCTGGCGGAGTGAACGACCCGATCTCATCTGTCTCGACATCATGATGCCGGAAGTCGACGGGTACGAAGTCTGCCGCAGGATCCGTGCGGCGAATGATCGTCTCCCTATCCTTTTCCTCTCAGCGAAAAACGAGGAGATCGACGTCGTTGTCGGTCTCGAACTGGGGGCCGATGACTTTGTCCGAAAACCCTTCGGCCGTCATGAATTGCTCGCCCGGGTCAGGACAGCTCTGAGGCGAAGCGAGCCAGTGAAAAGCGGGGAAAGAATGCGGGAATCGTTCACCATGGGATTCCTCACCATTTTCCCCAAAGAGCTGCTCGCGGAAAAAGCCGGAGTCGAAATTGAACTGAGCCCCCGCGAGGCGGCGATCCTGACATTGCTCCACGAACGCCGCGGCGAGGCGGTTCATCGGGACACCATTCTGGACTTATGCTGGGGACTCGAATACTACCCCGAGTCCCGCACCCTCGATCAGCACATCGCGAAGCTGCGCAAGAAGATTGAGGATGATCCGGCGCTTCCGGTCATTGTCGAGACCGTGCGCGGGGTCGGGTACCGGTTTCGTTAGTGCCGTCCCCGCAATGCCACCATCAGCGAATCGAGTTCCTCTTTGACATTGCCGGGTTCACTCACGGTCTGGGCTATCTCGGTTTTCACGGCTTCACGAAAGCGCTTTCTCAGACGGTGGATCGCGACCTTAACGGCTTCTTCAGAGATGCCGAGTGTCAGGGCCGATGTGGCTTGGGACGGTGCATCGATGTCTCCCGTCAACCAGGGTTTGAGAACGTCAAAATGGAATGTTTTCCCGCTCTCTCGCATTTCTCCTTCGAGGGCAGCGAGGGAACGAGCCAGCACCGTGAGTGCCCATTGCCGGTCAAAGGCGGTATCCGGTGCCTCGATTTTTTCGTCGGCGATCTGCAGTCCTGCGCCGGTCTTACCGGATTCAGATTCAATGACAGCATGACTCTGCCCGCCGCCGCGTTTTTCCGCATGAGCCCGGTCGCGCTGATCGGCCGCGAATCGTTTCAGTGCTGTGAGCAGGTAAGTACGGAATCGTCCGAGCATCGGGTCGGCTCCCGTGATCGCTCCTCCGGCGAGCAGTTTCTGAAAAAAGTCGTGAGCGAGGTCGCGGGCGACATCTTCGGTCCGACCATCCCGGCGCAGAAAGCCAACGACCGGCGCGTAGTAGGCGTCGCACAGTTCACTGAGCGCGACCCGCGAGACGGCATCGTCGCCCTTGGAACGGGCGACCAGCGTCCAGCGAGTCTCCTGGAACGGCGAAGTCATGGCAGCTTCAGCGCATCCGGTGAGAAATGAGAAAAGAGCATTTTCCCGATAATCTTATCCCATGGCATTGAAAATTCATCGGGGCTACCGCCTCGCTTGAGACGGAGACCTTTGTCCTCCCGGGCGACGACGCGTGCTATCCAGGGTTGGCCGTTTTCGTTTTCGAAAATGATGAGGTCGCCGGCGGAGAATCCGGTATCGAGATGGGACGCGAACCAATGGATCCCCTTAGCCACGCCGGGTTCAGCTCCGTTGGGAATCCGGTAGGCTCCGGCGATGAAGGACTTGATGAACAGGGCAAGGATGATTCCCATGACACACTGGCCGCTCCATCGCACGAGCCGACTTGGCTTCTCCGGGTAACGATCATTCCACTTCAGGGTGGACACTAACGGCGCACCCACCGAAAAGAGCAGCAGCGTGATAGCCGCCCACGGGTAGGCATCCTGATGGCGGGGTAGCTGATAGAAACCCGCGATGCCTGCGGCGATGACGACGATGCTCCACCCGAAAAGTTGTTTGCCCGCATGGGCGTTGACGTCATACCAGCGCCCCTCGGCAGAGAGGGTCGAGGGAAGTCGCACGCCATAGAGAGGATTTCTCGGGATGAGACGAAGCCAGAGCGGAAGACCGAGGAACCAAAGGAGCATCCCGATACAAGTGGTCACTGTAGGCAAAAGAAATTGCACCGGGTCTGCTGCCCTGTGCGTTGCCCAGAGCGAAGTCACCCACCAGAAAATTCCCCCGGGCAGAACGGTGGCAGGGATGAGCCAAAAGACCTTTGTTGAAGACAGGCCCGGGATTTCCGATGCCCCGCCTGCGGCCACCTTAAGCTGGCGCCGCGCCCAGGCCGGGACCAGGATCAAGACTGCCATCAGGGGTATCCAGAGAAACCCGATCAAAGAATTGTAGGGCAAAAGTGACGCGAGCCATTGCGTGAGTGGCGGCATTTCCTGGAGTGTGCTGACGACGCGGGTGGCATCGACATGTCCACCCGTTCCCTCATGAGCGAAGACGGCCCCGCCAAGGGCATGCCATCCGAGAGCCACTCCGCCCACGGCATGCCAACCGGCCGCGAGACCACCCGTCGAGAGGGCACCGACTCCAAGGCCTCCCATGGCAAAAAGCAGTCCGACGGCGAGGCCTCCGATCGAGATCAGTCCGAAGCACGCGCCGCCCATAGTCACTCCGCCGATGGCCACGCCCCCGCAGGCGAACCATCCCCGCGCGATACCGCCAAAGGCGAAGATGCCGCGGGCACGATCACCGAAGGCAAAAAAGCCCCGCGCTTCCCGCCCTTTGCCGGTTTCGGGATCCGGGCCGCTCACGACATGCAGCAGCGGCATCCCGAACACGGTGCGCTTTGATTTGTATTCAAAGGGTGTCGGGTAATTCGTAAAACGCTGGGATGTCCCCGGGCCGGAGCCCACTCCTGCGATCTGCGTCTTCAATTCCTCCGCACTCTGCTGGCGGCGACCGCGTTCTTTCTCGAGTGAGCGGAAGACAACTTCGTCCATGCCCCCGCTGACGGCCGCCTTTTCCGAAGGGGCCGCGAACCGTCCGAGAGGGAGCTCTCCGGTGAGCATTTCGTAAAAAACCACCCCGAGGCTGTAAATGTCGGCGCGATGATCGACGCTGGCAGGTTGCTCGATCTGCTCGGGAGCCATGTAGGGAGCGGTCCCGAGCCGCGAACCGGTCTGAGTGAGCAGCATCGCCTCACCGCTCTCCTCCCCGATGATTTTGGCAATGCCAAAGTCGGCGATTTTGACACGGCCCTTTGCGTCGAGCAGGATGTTTTCAGGTTTGATATCGCGATGGAGGACCCCGTGATTGTGGGCGAACTGGAGGGCTTCGCAAAGAAAAGGAACGATCGTGAGAGCCTGCTCCGGAGTGAATCGACCCGCCTGCATCGCCTGCCGCAGGTTCACCCCATCGACGTGCTCCATCAGCAGATAACAAAACCCGCCGCTTTCGCCGAAGTCATGCACGGCGACAATGTTAGGGTGACTGAGGCGTGCGAGGACCCGTCCTTCACGGGTAAAACGTTCTGTAAATCCCGGCGTCGCGGCGAGTGACTTCGGCAACACTTTCAAAGCCACGAGCCGGTCCAGCTTCGGCTGACGCGCCAGGAAAACCGCGCTCATGCCGCCGTGGCCGATCAGATCGAGGATCTCGAGATCGGGAAAAGCGGCCGCGATCTCCTCGAGCGAGGGCAGATCGCCCGGAGCGAGGGGAGGCGTGTCGGCACCATCCTCCGTCGGCAGAGCGGCGGCGGACATGAGAGCTTCCGGGTTCAGGCCGTGAAGCGGATCGGGATCGGGTGTTGAGGAATTCATGATACCGACTGCATGGGGGATGCGGCGGCAAAGGTTACCTGAAAAAAACACTCATTGCGATCCGACAGGGTCAAGTTGCCGACCTGAGAGGGTCGACTACTTTGCAAAAAGCTGATCCAGATCGTCGAAACCCTTGAACTCCAGCGCGTTTCCCGACGGGTCGAGAAAAAACATCGTCCCCTGTTCACCGACCTGTCCTTCGAAGCGGATGTAGGGCTCGATCACGAATTGAATCCCCGCCTTCACGAGCCGCTCACTCAACTCCCGCCACTCCGCCATGGTCAGGACGACACCAAAATGCGGTATCGGAACATCGTGCCCATCGACAGGGTTGTGATGGGCGGCCTCCGCCATACCGGGCTTTTGGTGACAGACGATCTGGTGGCCGAAAAAATCGAAATCCACCCAAGTCGTGGAACTGCGTCCTTCCGGGCAACCGAGGAGGCCGCCGTAAAAGACGCGCGACTCAGCGATGTCTCGAACGGGAAAGGCGAGATGAAAGGGCCGAAGCGAATTGGATGACTGATTCATAGGCTGCCGGCCGATGCTATCATACCCGTCCGATTCCGGCAACGATGCGATGCACGACGTCGAAATACTCACGCAGTTCCGCGACAGGCATCGTCAGGGGCGGGGCGACACGAATCACTTTGCCGGCAAGGGGGCCTAACAAATGCACGCCACGGCCTTCCGCATCACCGAGGTAACAAAGGCGGACAATCTCCTGCGCGACCTGCTCGGCGGTCATTCCGCCGACTCCTTCACACTCCATGCCCCAGACGGAGCCCTCGCCCCGCACGGCACGGATCGCGGGAAGTTCAGTCAGTTTTAAGAGGCATTCTTCGATGGCCACACTGAGCCGTTTGCCCTGTTCCAGTACATCGGTTTGCTCGAATTCATCGAGCGTCGCGAGCACTGCCGCGCAACCGAGTGGATGGCCGCTCCAGGTGTCTGACCCGTCTCCGAAGCTCATGCGGGCGAAGACGTCGGCGCGTCCCACGACGGCGTCGACGGGCATGCCGTTTCCGAGGCCTTTGCCGAGCGCCACGAGATCGGGTTCGACCCCGTATTCGCTGAAGGCATACATCGAGCCGGTGCGACCGAAATTCGCCTGCACCTCATCGAGGAAAAAGAGCAGGTCATTGTCCTGACAAAACTGCGCGAGCATTTGTAGATATTCCTTCTGCGGGTGATACGAACCGCCACCCCCGAGGTAGGGCTCGGTGATGAGGACGCAGAGCCTGTCACCAAACTCGGCTTTGAGCGCTTCGAGTTCGGCACGATAGGGCGCGAGATCGATGGGCTCACGGCGACGCTGCAGGCTGCTACACTCTTCTTTTGGAAAACTGATGAAGCGGACGCGCGGGTCCCGCTCCTTGTCGGTTTCGCTTCCGGTGACCGCCCCCGAGAGACCCTTCTTGCCGTGGAATCCACCGCGCGTCGCGAGAATGATGCCATCGCCTTTCGGACGCTTCGCGAGAC
>JAGNMT010000627.1 GCA_017991025.1 Verrucomicrobiales bacterium | reverse complement strand
CGTAGAGGGTGACGAAGTCTTTGCTGCGGTGTCCTATCATCGGGGCGGCCATGGCCTCGTATGTGGCGGGAGAGACCTCAACCGGTCCCGGGATGTGGAGTCTGATGTGTTCGCTCATGAGTGCGCGCAATAAGGACGCCGCTGGCAAAATCACAAACCGATTTTCGTGTCATCGGCGGTAATTGGCGTGCCAAAGGGCATTTGCCGCAGGGGGCAAAATTTCTAAAGCTTTGACCTGAAGGGCCAAAACGAGTTCGGTGCTACCGGTTGGCGTGCTCAAATATCACGGATGATATTGAGAGTGAAGTGGACTACGATCACTGTTAGCCCAAACTAGAATCCAATATGGCCGCAAAAAAGCGGATCCGCCCCCCATCATCCCCGCTTGACCCCTTGCGCGCGAAACGGTTCTCTATTCGAATGCGCGTCTCCCTTTTCCCGATTCCCCCCGCGACGATTCTGATCGTCTGTCTCTTACTGGCCGTCGTTCCCGGCTATGCCGAGGCACAGAAGGCCGTGCCGTCCCATCCCAACATCCTCCTGCTCATGGGCGATGACCACGGCTGGGAGGAGACAGGCTACAACGGCCACCCGCATCTAAAGACGCCGGTGCTCGACGAGATGGCGGCGGGGGGCCTGCGCCTTGATCACTTTCACTCGGGGCATCCGAGCTGCTCGCCGACGCGGGCGAGTTTTCTCACGGGGCGGCATCCGAACCGCATGGGCACCTTCGCGCCGGGCTGGTCCTTCCGACCCGAGGAGATCACGATCGCGGACGTGATGGGCCAGGCCGGCTATCACTGCGGTCATTTCGGGAAATGGCATGTCGGGGCGGTCAAGGTCGAGTCACCGGTCTGCCCGGGCGCAATGGGCTTTCACGAGTGGCTCTCGCACGACAATTTTTTCGAGCTGAATCCCTCCCTCTCCCGCAATGGCGGCCCGCCTGTGGTCTTTCCGGGGGAAAGCTCGGCGGTGATTATTGGAGAAACGCTGGAATTTATCGAGCGCTCGCGAGAACAGGGCAAACCCTTCTTCGGCGTGGTCTGGTTCGGATCGCCGCACGAACCCTACCAGGGGCTCCCGGAAGACCTCGCCCTCTACGACGATCTGCCTGCGAAATACCCTGACAAGATGGTCAAACTGACCTCGAACGAGACGGGCGGGCAGACGACGCGACCCCAGGGTGAGGTCTTGCGGGAACGCTATGCCGAGATCACGGCGATGGACCGCGCCATCGGCACTCTGCGCTCCTATCTTGTGGACCACGGGCTGCGGGAAAATACGCTGGTGTTCTACTGTGGTGACAACGGGACCTCGTCTGATGGTCAGCTGAATCCGCCTCATCGCGGGGTAAAGGGGCAGGTTTACGAGGGCGGTATTCTTGTCCCCGGTCTCGTCGAATGGCCTGCCCGCTTCCCCGAACCCAGGGTCAGCGAGCTTAATGCCTCGACGAGCGACCTGCTTCCGACGCTTTGTGCGATCGCCGGTCAGCCGCTCCCGGATCGCCCGCTCGATGGTATCGATCTGATGCCGCTGCTCGAGACCGGGAAAGGGGAACGACCCGGGCCTCTCTTTTTCTGGAGCTATGACACCGGCCAACTCGGAAAGCGGAAGCCCGAGCCCTATATTGATCCCGAATTCCAAAAAGGAACAACTCCGCTCGCCAAACTTTCGGGTGGCATCGCGACGCGGAACTTCACCAACTTCCGCCATCCGGAAATCACCGCAGCGGACTACGCCGGTCCGCGCGCGGTGATCGACAACCGCTACAAACTGGTTCTTAATGATCAAAAGAACGGCGCGGTGAAAGAGGAGCTTTTCGACTTGCGTGAGGATCCGGCGGAGAAACAAAATCTCATTGGAGAAAAGCCGGACGTGGCGGAAGCGCTGCGAAGCCAGTTAAGGGGCTGGCAGGAATCCGTCTTGAAAAGTCTCGACGGGGGCGATTACGGGAACTGATGGGCTTGAATTTGCTTTCTAAACAAGCGTGTAAACCGCTAGAGTGGCGTTTTTCCACTCGCCTTTTATGATTTTCATCGACCTTTCCGGCAAAACGGCCCTCATCACGGGGGCATCTCAGGGCATCGGCGCACAGATCGCACGCACCTTTCATACGGCGGGCGCGACGGTGGTATTGAATCATCCGGGATTCGGTACGACCGGGGCGGATGCCGACGGAATAGCGGCGGAACTGAATGCTGCTCGCAGCGGCAGTGCGCATGTCATTGCGGCGGACGTGTCCCGGGCGGAACAGGTCGAGGTCATGATGACGGAGATCGGGGCGCGGCTCGGAGGACTCGATTTTCTGATCAACAACGCCGCGATCATTAAGGACAGGACCATTTCCAAAATGAGCCTTGAGGAATGGGACGCGGTGCTGGACGTGAATCTTTCCGGAGTGTTCTACTGTTGCAAGTATGCGCTGAACGTGCTCCGCGACGAGGGCGCCATCGTCAGCTTCGGCAGCATTGCGGCGATTCAGGGCTTTTTTGGTCAGGCCAATTACGCGGCAGCAAAGGCGGGTGTCCAGGCGATGATGCGTGTCCTCAGCCGTGAGGCGGCGCGACGAAATATCCGCGTCAATGCGGTTGCGCCGGGAGTCATCGATACGAGCATGGC
>JAGNMT010000626.1 GCA_017991025.1 Verrucomicrobiales bacterium | reverse complement strand
CACCGTCCTTCCTCGCCTACGACTACCGCAATCTGAAGATCTCCGTCAGTTCGCCGGGACTACCGTCCGAGGTGCGCAACGAAGGCGACCAGACCAATCAGGATTTCCCCGCTCACGTTATGAGCGAACCGCTTGCCCGGCGGAGCCTGGCCCGTCTCGATGATCTTCTCAAAAAAGAGAACTCCGCAAACGTCTCCTTTGCAAAATCCATCGAAGCCTCCTACCTCCCGACCGATTGGAAAGGCTACACGGGAATAGATGCCTTCTTGATTGACCTGCCCTCCTGGCAGGCACTTTCACTGGCTCAGCGCCAGGCCATTTTCGCCTGGGTTCGCCTCGGTGGACGCCTCGATGTCTATGCCGAAACCGACATTCCGTTCTCCGGGTTGAAGCTCCCCGTGGATCCCGGTGAGATGCTCGGAAACACCCTAGCGCTCAGTCTTGGCGAAGTTCGCCTCATGAAATGGGACGGGAAAACACTCCCTGACAATCTCACCAGACAGTACCGCTCGATCCCCTCGCGTGCGGAGACCATTGAGAATGACTTTTCCAGCAACTGGAGCCTGCAAGAGACCTTCGGCACGCAACCCTTCAACCCGACTCTCGTTTTCTTTCTACTGCTCGTGTTTGCGATTCTCGTCGCCCCGGTCAATCTTTTCTACCTCGCAAAACCGGGGCGGCGCCACCGGCTGTTCGTCACCACTCCCATCATCTCGGTAGCGACCTGCCTCCTTGTCATCCTCCTGATCCTTTTTATCGACGGGATCGGCGGACGCGGCATTCGCACCGTCCTCGCCGACCTGCAGCCCTCCCGTGACGAGATGAGACTCTACCTTTCGCAGGAACAGATCAGCCGGACCGGGGTCATGGTAAACACCGGTTTCGAAATCGAGACGGGCTACGACCTGAATCCCGTGAGACTTGCCGCAAGCAATTTCAATTCTTTCTCGATGGGAAGCGGTCGCGATACAACTTTTGAGATCAACGGAGGTCGTTATGACGGAGGACTCTTCCGGAGCCGCTCGGAACAGGCCTACTCCATCCGATCCGTGGAACCAACACGCTCCCGGATCGAACTCACGTCCCCTGCCGCTGAAGGAAGTCCGCCAGCTCTCACCTCGAGCCTGGCGCAACCGATCGCCGATCTGATGTATATCGATGGCCGCGGTGAAGTCTGGACCACCCCGGGCGGTAGTCACATCGCCCCTGGTGGGACGATACCGTTGGAAAAGGCTGACAAGAATGCGGTGCCGGAGTGGCTGAAAACAAGTACCGCCCAGTTCAGCCTATTGCGGCAGAAAAGCATTGAATCCCTTCGCTCGGACCGGAATCGCTTCTTTGCCCGCCTCGACAAGGGAGATGATCTCGCCCTGCCCACCCATCAGGGAATCAAGTGGGAAAGCACCACCCTGATCCTTACCGGCACTCCCGTCGCCCGCATCGCATCGGCGACGTCTCCGGAAACGCCACCGGCCACGGCACCAACAGGACCAGCGGAAGTGAATTCCGCTCCTTCAGCCGCCCCGACCAATGAGTGAATCCACGGAACCCGTTACCCTTGACCCGACCACCGAAGTGACCTCGCCAGGCGCCGGAGCGGAACCCGTCATCGAAGTCCGCAACCTCTCCCGGTGGTTCCCCGGAGTTCATGCCGTCCAGGATGTTTCTTTCACCGTCGAGCGGGGCCAGGTAGTTGGTTTTGTCGGTGCCAACGGAGCCGGGAAAACGACGACGATGCGCATCCTCGCGACCCTCGATTATCCCACCTCGGGAGAGGCGAAAATCTGCGGATACGATGTCGTAAAATATCCCGCCGAAGTGAGGAAGCGCATCGGCTGGATGCCCGACCATTACGGAACCTACAGCAACATGACCGTGCTGGAGTATCTCGACTTTTTTGCCCGGGCCCTAGGCTACCGGGGGGCCGAACGTATCGAGCGCATCACCGAGGTAATGGAGTTCACTGATCTCACCGGTCTCGCTGACCGGCTCATCGACCAACTCAGTAAAGGCATGGGACAGCGTCTTTGTCTTGGCCGGGCGCTCATCCACGATCCCGACGTCCTCATCCTCGACGAACCTGCCGCCGGTCTCGACCCCAAAGCCCGCATCGAGCTGAAGCACCTCATCCGCGTTCTCTCCGAAGAGGGAAAGACTGTCTTCATCAGTTCACACATTCTCTCGGAGTTGGGGGAGATGTGTGACTCGCTCCTTTTCATCAATCATGGAAAGATCATCCATCATGGATCCGCCGAGAGCCTCCGTCGCGGCACTTCGGCCAGCTCCATTGTGGAAGTACAGCTCGCGCACTCGAACGAACGCCTCGCCGAGTGGGCTTCCATGGCTCCGAATGTCCGCTTTAAAGAAGCAACCAGGTCAGGGGGGCGCATCGAGATCGACTCCATCGAACCGGAAGTCATCGCCACTGTGCTCCGCCGGCTGGTCAATGAAGGTCTTCCCGTGACCGACTTTCACCTTCAAGAACGGAAACTCGAAGATGCATTCATCGAGATTCTCGGAGAGATCGAAGCCTCGGGCATTCCCATCGCCAGTTAACCCTGTTCTCTCCCCCACCCGACCCTCTTCGCACCCTGACAATGACACCACCTCCCCTCGACAAAACGA
>JAGNMT010000094.1 GCA_017991025.1 Verrucomicrobiales bacterium | reverse complement strand
TTTGTGGCCGAAAAGGCCAGGGCCGGTGCCGCCGCAGAAGCGAGAAAGGAACGACGAGTTGGTTTCATGCGGCCATTTTAGCGGAAACTGGCGTCGGCGACAATTACGTGAAGGCGGGGGAGGGTTTTAGTGCTTGGTTGTTGGTTCTTGGTTGTTGGTGGCGTACTGAGCAACGGTTGGGGTGGATCAGGAGAAAATCGTTTCCGCTTTGTTGAAGTTTGGGGTGGATCGGCGGGATGGGACGGGCCTTTGGCCCTTGCTGGTGGGATGGGCGTTGTGTCCCGGGGCGATGCCCCGGTCTGGTATGGGGCGGGCCTTTGGCCCTTGCTGGTGCGGTGGGCGTTGTGCCTGGGGCGTTGCCCCAGGCTGGTATGGAACGGGCCTTTGGCCCTTGCTGGTGGGATGGGCGTTATGCCTGGGGCGTTGCCCCAGGCTGGTATGGGACGGGCCTTTGGTCCTTGCTGGTGATGCAAGGCAGCGCCTTGGAGCAAATGACCACCGTTTGGCACTCGCTGGCAAATTCCCTTCACCACGCCGTCCACCCACCGTCGACGAGAAGATTCTGGCCGGTGATGTAGCTACTCGCTTCGCTCGCGAGGAAGACGATCGCTCCTTTCAGCTCATCGGGTCGCCCCATGCGTCCCATGGGGACCTTTTCGGTGAGGCGGTCTACCATTCCGGCGTTCGCGGCCGGGCCAGGAAAGGGGCCTGGGGAAAGGCAGTTGACTCGGACTCTGTCCTTTGCCCAATAGACGGCGAGGTGTCGAGTCATGTGAACGATGCCGCCTTTGAGGGTGTGATAGGCTACCGGGCTCGCCGGCACGAGTCCGTCATAGGCGTCGGGATACGAACCGACGACTCCATACATGGACCCGATCAGGATGATGCTGCCGGTCGATTCTCGGGAGACTACGTGCTCCCGGAGGAGACGGGAGAGCACAAAGTACCCTGTCGCATTTTCTAGGGCGCGGTTGAACTCTTCGGGAGTGACGGTGTAGAGGTCCGAGCCATTCGCTTCGTGACTATTGTTTACGAGAATGTCGATTTGTCCGGTGCAGGCGAGGGCGTCGGAAAATCCTTGTTTTATCGAGGTCTCATCGAGGTGATTGAGAGCCACTCCGAAATGAGAGTTTTGGTTGTGGGTGGGGAGACTAGCGGCGGACGATCGGGCGCGGTCTTTCTCGCGGCTGGTAACGATCACGTTTGCTCCTGCTTCGGCGAGAGCTCGAGACATGGCGCTGCCGAGCCACCCGCCGGCTCCGGTGATGAGAGCGGTTTTTCCGGTGAGGTCAAAGAGAGAGGAGACGGTGGGTTCCAGATTCATGGCAGGGGGGATTCAGGCGTCGACGACCGTTTGCCAGTTGCCTTCAGCACGGCTGCGATGGGAGGCGAGGTTCACTTTGAGTGTTCGAAAAGCTTCTTCGAGCGAGCAGAGCACGTCGCCGGAACCTTCGATGGCGTCAAGGAAGGCCCCGTTCTGCCGACGATACATCACGTCGACCTCGGGCATTTCGACCGGTTCGTGGTGCCAGACGCCGCTCGGTTCCATCATCCAGGACCAGCGTTTTTTGGCATATTCGGCCTGGAGGGTGCCGTGCTCTGCCACGACGGTGATGAGAACTTCGTTCGGGTGCTGGTAAAGATTCAGGGCATAACTTCCCATCACTTCTCCGTTGGAACCCTGTCGGACGAGAGTATGAACCGTGTCTTCGACCGTTACTCCTTCGAGAATTTGATGATCTGCATCCGTCATGACTTTCCGAATCGGACCCGCGAGCCAGTCCCCGACATTGTAAAAGTGGGTGATCATGTCATTGATCGCGCCGCCCCCGAGCTCTGGTTTTGCAAAGTAGACTTCTCGATAAGCGGGGCGCAGGGTGGCAAAGGCCTGACCCGAGGCGGTCCGGATCTGCAAAATTCGACCGAATTTCCCCGAATCGAGAGCCTCTTTCATCGCCGCGACGGCAGGGTGTGCCCGATGGACGTACCCGACTGCGACGGTGAGGGACTTTTCGTGAATGATCTCGATGAGGTCCTCGATCCCGTCGGTCGCTAGGCTGAGTGGTTTTTCGATGAGGAGGTGGATCCCAAGTTGGGCGAGCCGGGTCGCCATCGGGATGTGCGTCGGGGCCGGGGTCGCAATCACCGCCGCATCGAAGGGGCCAGAGGCAAGGGCGCTCTCAAGATCGGAGAAGGCGAGAGAAGAGGGGACCCCATAACGGGTCGCTACGTCGGCGCGGCGAGCGTCGTGAGATTCACAAATGGCGATGGCTTGGCAACGGCCCAGCTGCTGAAAACACCGCAAGTGGCGCTCCCCGATGGAGCCGGTTCCGATAATGAGAAGTTTCATGGATGAAGATAGTTTAGGTTACGCTAACGATGGTCTGAAAATTTACGACAAAGTATTTTGTGGTGTTCGATCCGTTGATATTTTGGACTGACTTAGTGAATTCCATCAAGCAGATCCAACGCGGCAGTCTTTGCGGAGTCAAGATCGAAGTGGGATTCAAGATGATCGATTTGCAGTAGCTCTGCAGGGACAAACTCGTCAAACTTTTCCGGGTTGAATCCGATGGAGGTCTCTGCTGTGTAGGAACTCAGATCGCGAGGTTCCGCTTGAGTAATTCGTTCCAGAGACGGAATGAGAGCGTTCGGGTTTTCGACTGAAACGGCGAGGCTCAGTCCGCTGGGATGGGTTTCGACCTGGTGTCCAAGTGTTTTCAGAAGAAATGCCAGGGTGCGATGGGCGTTTGTTCCGGCCCAAGGAAACCACTCCACTCGCTTACCGGAGAACAAAGCCCCGCTTGCGTTGCCGGGCAGATTCCGCCAATACTTCTGTGCGCTGGTAAGCATAACTGTCGCATTCGAATCTAGAAATGTTGGAGCGGATTCAGATTCACGAAGTAGCGCTCCCATTTCTTGCATTACTCGCGCCGATAGCCCGCCTGACCTGCCAAGGAATAGTGGAGCCTTCCTCCCACGTGATGGTTCGACGAGGACTCGTTTTGACGGTGCGTCGATCTCGGTGATGCGCCAACGTCTTCCCGCCAGAATCGTGTGTTCTCCGACTGGCGGAATCATGATGACAGCGAGCATTCCGATCTTCCCGTCTCTGGTCTCAATGGAATACTCTTCGTTTGAAAGAAATGCCGCGTAGAAATCCCAGTTGGCAGTAATCCTTTCGCCAACCTGTGCGAGGATGATCTCACCGGTTTCGATTTGCTGGATCAATTCGGCGACACCGAGACCGCGAAGCAGCGTAGAAAACTGCTTCGCGTCGATGCGACGAAAGGCTCCCTTGTCACAAAGGGAATGGTATACTGACGCTGCCTGACATCCACCTGTCTGCTTCAGGATACTGAGGATCTGGTGTACGCACGTGCTGAAGTGGTAGCGCCGTGAGTTCGGAGCCTCGACCCAGCCGGAGAGTGCGAGGCGCACCATTGCGACGGCTTGAAGTAGATGCGGGTAGATACGTTGCGTGGTATCGCTCTTTTCGGTGATCGATTCGTCGATGGTGTAAAGTCGTAGGATCTGATCTTCGCCTTCGCCGCGTCCTGATCGACCAAGACGTTGGACAAGCGACGAAACCGTCCACGGCGGGCCGACTTGACCCACGGAGTGAACGCTGCCGATGTCGATACCCATCTCCAGGGTTGCAGTGCAAAGGGCAGTGGTTTCGCGTCCTGATTTCAAGCTCTTCTCAGTGTCTTCACGTAAGTCTTTGCTGAGCGAGCCATGATGCACCACAAAGGGGTTCCATGGCCAATGCTCCGCGTTTGCGCGGGTGTTGAGGAGATCTGCAAACAGCTCAACGTGGGCGCGGCTGTTGCAGAAGATCAGATTCGTCGTCGAGCGAAATCGTTTCGCGAGATCAGCCGCTACTGCCACCTCAGCATCGTCAAGAATTTCATCCCCAGAGTCGGCATGTTTTGGCTTCCTCGTATAGCCTTTGAGTCCGAGTTTGAGCGCCTTTCTCGGGCCGGAGTCCTCGATCACAGTCACTGCAGCCGAATTTTCCGGGGAGAAGTATTGTTTCGCAGGGGCAAAATCGCCAAGTGTAGCCGACAACCCGAGGAGGCGAGGGGTGCAACCGGAACCATTCACGATTCTGCGGATGAGGCTGAGAAGATGAATTCCACGAATGTCATCGAGGAAGGCATGGAGTTCATCAATCACGATGTATTGGAGGTCCTGATAAAGATGTGGGACGAGAAGTCCATAGTTCACGAACTGACTTTCGATGGACTCCGGCGTGATGAGGAGAACTCCGCCGGGCTTCTCTCGCATTCGTTTCTTGTCCGTCGCCGAGACATCGCCATGCCATCGATGCACCGGAATATCACTCTGTTCGCAGAGGTCATTGATCCGACTGAACTGATCGTTGATGAGAGCCTTCAGCGGACTCACATAAAGGATTTTGATCGAACCATTTGGATTCTCTGCAATCTTCGACAGAAGTGGGAGAAAAGCCGCCTCCGTTTTGCCAGACGCTGTCGCAGCCGCGAGGATGAGATGGTCCTCCGTCTCAAAGATTGCATTGATGGCGTCCACTTGGAGCGGACGCAAGGCTGGCCATTGCATCTTCCAGATTGCCTCTTGAACGGCAGGGTGGAGGCGGTCAAAAGCATTCATCTAAAGCCGCCCTTCTAAAGCCGGAACGTCGCGAGATCATCCTCGGCATCGTCCGTTGTGTGAATCGCGCCCGAATCAAGGGCCTCTTCGTCTGACATGGGCAAGGTGGGTTTCGCAAACTGACTTTTGTCCAATATCTCCTGCCAAGTCGATCCAGGATTCTGGTCGAGGATGTTCAGCAGCCCGATGAACTGGCGGACCACGTCTCTCGGTGTTCGGAAAAAGTCGGCACCGAGAGTTTGGTTCGCCTTCTCCAGTGTCGCGACAATCGCTTCGTCGGGCACGAGCCGATGGTTGGGGTCTCCGGAAGCGTGGACGGTAACAATGTTATGGAGGAGCACGAAAAGGTCTTCCGGGGTGAGTGGTTGGAGGCGCAGAACCGGACCACTAAGGTCGAGATAACCTTGTTCTTTGGCCAGCTGATTCTCGGCAAGCCGACTTCGCAAGGCTTCGTAGCTGAAAAGGCCGCGACGCTTGTCCTCAAGGCATTCGTCGGTCCCGCCGAAGACGAATCCCAGACCGCCCGAATTTCCTTGTAGGCAGTCATTGAGAATCATGAGGAGGGCTTCGTAGTTGGCTTGACGCGAACGGGAGTTCGGGAGTCGATGAGATAGCACCACCATCTCATCCAAGGAGACCAAGAGACCACCATATCCTGCGATCCTGCAGAAGGAAGCCATCAACTTCAGGGTGTCGTAGATGCTCTCGTCTTCGATGATACGTCGCACGCCGAGAACCTGTCTCGCCTCGGTTTTGGTCGTGTATTCGGCTCGTAGCCACCGAAGGGCGGCAGATTGTTGTGAATCGTCGCCGTTCTCGTGCCCCAGGTAATAGTGACGGACGACCTCAGCGAACTCAAAACCGCCGACGTGATTCTCGAGCGATCGCAGATCGTTGGAGATACGGGCGACGACCGCCCCTTCATCTCCTCCTTTGGACATGACTTCGTATTTCACATTCGAAATCCAACCGTTCAAGAGGCTGCCTAAGGCACCTCCCTCCGGTTGCGCTTTGGTGGAGAGGTTCCGCATCATTTCGGTGTAGAGAGCCCTTGCCTCGCCTCCAGACGCCCATAGCCTTCGCTCCATCGTGAAATCAGCGCTGGCGACGACCAGATTTTGCTGAAGTGCGACGGAGCGGATCAAAGATAGGAAGAAGCTCTTCCCGCTGCCGAAACGGCCAACCGCGATCCGAAACGATGAACCACCCTCCAAGAGTCTCTCAATATCGCCAAGCAAGGTCGTGACCTCCGCCTTGCGCCCTACCTGGATATGATGCAGCCCCTGTTTGGGAACCAATCCCGCTTGCAGCGCCTGTAGGACGGAGTCTCTTTCTCTTCTTTTAATTTTGATCGTCATGCTTGGAGATCAGATAGTGGGTAAAAGTTGACGATAGACCAGTATCGGATCGCCTTGTTCGAGTAGAAAGTCGCCAAGTTCCTCATCGGACCAGGCATTGATGCCCTGTAGCGCCGCTTCAGGAATCAAATGGGCGGCACTGGCAAGTCTTGAGAAATCGTCTGCGGAAATGTCGTCGACTTTGATGATTTCGACTAGCAAACCGTGAAACTGAGGCGGTAGGTCGCCAAACCACTCCGGTATGGAAAGCGTTGGTGGAATGCTCTCAATGGGAATGGCGTCGATTGTTCCGGTGCTCTCTGGTTCATCTTCGTTCATCACTGACGCAAGGATCGCGACGACTTCGCGAGTTTCAGCGGCCAGAATTCGGATCTTGTTATGATCGAGTGAAAATGCTGGGATACTCTCAGGTCGTTTCGGGATGGGTTCGGCACTTCGTTTTCCAGGACTTGCCGATTGCACCTGAGTCTCGGTGAATTCGATCACTTCCCTGATGAAGTCTTCGGGCGTATTCGCCGGGAGATCGAGGTAGGAAGCCATTTTCGAAAGGAGTTGTTGCTCCTCAATGCTGATCACTCCGTCCGCCGCCGAGATTTTCGTGAGAATCCGCAGGACGGCTCGCCGATTTCGAGAGGGGACGTGTTTTGCGATGGATCGAAGAGCCTTCGATGCCACTTGAGTATCCCGCAAAAGAGCGGTTCGGCAGGCCGTGACGTAGCGGGCGTCTGTATCGGAGTTGATCTCGTGCGCGATGAACTCTTGGAAGGTATCCAGCTCCCGAGGATCGACGATCCCGTCCGCCGCTGCGAGCGCGGTCACGAGGTAGAGAAGGCGGATCACCCCTGGTATCTGTGGTTCCTCAATGCCTGGGGTGGAGCTCCGATAGACCGCGAACTCCTGCTCCCAGTGATAGGGAAGATTCGTGTGGAGGTAGCTTGGAGCAATCTGCCAGCCCATCGCAGCCAGACCGTGAGTAATGGCGAGTGACTGGGTGGGTGTCAGTTTTTCCTTCTGCTCATATCCAAACCACGGAGCGATGAAACCAGCTTTGACGAATTTGTATCCATGCTCTTCAGGAGCCGATTGATCCACCCAGTCCCAGAACGGTTGCATGGGGCTGGCATTCACCTGACGAAGTTCGATTGGCAGGGCGATCCAAGAGGCCAAGCCGGTCGCGTCTGCGGTTTTCTGTTTCGACTTCGCCCGTGTGAATCCGGAGAGGTCCTCGATACACGAGTTCCAGATCTTGGAGAGTGGCTTGAACTGGCTGTGAAGTCCAGCGGCATTGGGGACTCGGAGAGAGCAGATGTCGTTCTTGCCGGATTGGCGCATCGATCCAATCGCCTGACTCCCCGGATGATGGGAGAAAACTGCATCCTGTTTTGCCACCTTTAGTTCCATTCCACCCGGAAACTGGGAGTCGTAGCGGCTTTGAAAAAGCTCCCAGAACTCTTTCCGCGACTTCTTTATCACAGTGGTTCGTTTCGAATTCGGATCGGAAAGTGCGATACGATAGGCCACCGACCAATCCAGCCGTTCGCCGGTCTGATACAAGTTCGCCAACACGAGTTTGATTGTTTCCTGGCTGGTGTCGCCTCCGTCGAGTAGCATTAGACGAGGCCAAATGCTTCTGAAGGAGCGGGAGCCTTGTTGCCACCCCCCGAAATAAAGGAGGCTAAGAAAATAACTGCGGAGTGAGCGAGATGAATGGGCCGGACCGTAATGGTCGAGCAATGCGACTAATTCGTTGAGCAACTGAGGGTCCCGATCTTGATCAACGATAATTCGGCGCTCTAAACCATAAAAAAATAGGAAAAGGTATCCGAGTGAGCGCTCTTGGGGGTTCGTATCCCTCCTGCCACTGCCAAGCCACGTTAGGTAAGATTTACGCTGTGCTGGCGACATCCCACCGTAGGAGGGCCAGTACCCTAGATCGTCACTCGGGTATGCGGAGAAAAGTCCTACTTTCGCGCGGAGATCGATTGCTGACGGTTCGCCTGGCCATGGAAGTTGGCCCGCAGACGTGTAAATCATCCCACCGCGCACTTTTGAGGTTAGGAATCCCACATCCTGCCCAGGGGCGTACCATTTGAGTGACATTGTAAGATTGAGAACTCGATGAGTGCGGCTTTTTCCTCGAGGAACTTCAAAATGAATCGACCGTACTGTCGTATTTGACGTCGTCGATAGAGTTTGGTCAAGGGCGACGTGCTGTCCTTGATTGGTTTTCTGATCTGTAAGTTGGAATTTAATTCGATAAACCGTAGCCAACTTATCTAAATTGGTGGTTCTGCTGAACTCGGATCTCAATTTGTCATGGTTGTTTACCCGGTGGCCGCAGGGAAGCTTCGAGCGGTATCTCTACACTGCTAATCAACCCACTCTGAAATCCTTGCAAATTTGGATGGCTCCGAAAGGATGTCTTACGCAAACCCGCGGTACTCCGAGCTTGCTTGATTCGTCAAGGATTGGTAAACAAAGGTTCAGTATGACCAACGCCCTCACAGGAGTAATTCCCGTCTTCCAGACCCCGTATCTCGCGGACGAATCGATTGACTTCGAAACGTTGGAACGGGAGATCGACTGGCTCTTTCAACAGGGCTCGGACGGGATCGTAATGGCGATGGTCTCGGAGGTGCTGCGGCTCTCGGACCGGGAACGGGAGACTCTCGCTGCTCAGGTGTGTCAATTTTCGGAAGGGAAGGGGCCTTGTATCATCAGTGTGGGAGCCGAGAGCAGTCACACGGCGGAAGGACACGCGCGCCATGCGGAGGAAAACGGTGCGGCGGCGGTGATGGCGATTCCACCGATTTCGATCCATGTGGAGGAGAAAGAGCTGCTCGACTACTACAGGCGTCTCCTCGAGGTGATCGCCATCCCGGTGATCGTGCAGGATGCCTCCGGATACGTGGGACGCCCCATGTCGATTGCTTTCCAGGCCCGTCTTCTGGACGAATTTGGAGCGGATCGTGTTCTTTTTAAACCCGAGGCCTCTCCGATCGGGCCTCGTCTCTCGGCATTGCGGGACGCAACCGGCGGCCGTGCTCGCATTTTTGAGGGAACGGGAGGAATTGCGCTGATTGATTCCTTCCATCGTGGGATCTGCGGGACGATGCCGGGAGCGGACCTCATCACTGCGATTGTCCCGCTCTGGGAGGCGCTCCAGGCCGGGGATCTTGAGACAGCGGCTCGCATTCACGAACCGCTCAGTGCACTCATCTCCCTGCAGACGAGTCTGGACGGATTCCTTGCGGTGGAAAAACATCTCCTCATTCGTCAGGGGATCTTTCGAAATGAAATCGTGCGCGGGCCGCGCGGTTTCCTCCTCGACGAAGAAACCCGACACGAGGTGGACCGACTTTTTGACCGTCTCACCGAAGCTACTTCCGACTCATGACCATTGATGTTCACAGCCACGCCTGGCCTTTCCCTGAAGCGTTTAACGAGGATTTTATCCGTCAGGCTTCGGGAGCGAGGGCAAACGCGACCATCGACATTTCGGTGCGATACGAAGACTATGCCGCGACGGTACCGCCGGGGACACGGTCTATTGTCTTCGGGGGAAAGGCCAGACTCTCCGGTATGTGGGTGGAGGACTCGTATGTTGCGGAGTATGTAGGGAAACATCCCGAGGCTCTCATCGGGTTCCTCTCGGTC
>JAGNMT010000093.1 GCA_017991025.1 Verrucomicrobiales bacterium | reverse complement strand
AAAGACAAGGGCATGAAAAACAATTTTGATCCTCCAGTCGCTCAAAACCCCGACCAGCCCCCCTGAACAACAAGTCTGGCACACACACTCGAAGCGTTGGCGAGCAGGGACCAGAGCCAGGGTTTCTCAACCCCGGCGAGAGAACCTGACCAGGCCTCTGTGACAAAGGCAAACGTCTCGGAAAGCACAGCGGAGACAATCCAGGGACCGTTGTCCCACGGGAAGAGAAACCAGACGACTGGATGTGTGACCGTGCTCGCCCCGAACGCGAGAAGCCAGCGCCTGCCTCGTCGGAGACGGCGGGCACCGATCAGGTAGATAGGAACCTCGACCAGTTGGGTCAGAAGATAGGCAGTCAGCCAACTCATCCCTGCACTCCTTCGCCCACCGGGAGATAGGGCCTTCCTTCGACAACCAGCAGAGCCACCGCCGCCAATTCCAGGTACCCGTGGAAAAGAGCCATACGAAGATAGGAAACACGCGCCTCAAGCAAGTCCACCATCGCCCAGATCGCGAGTCCCGTCATTAGCAGGAGCGAGAACCAAAGCAATCGCGGCCCGAAATCCTTTTCCAGCGCCCGGAAGCTGGCCGCAAATGTTCGCGGAGACGGTTGTGGACGGTCGTCCTCGGGAATGAGCCGCAGCCAGATTCCGTAATGAACCGCCTGGGCAAACGCGAAAAGCAGGACGAGTCGCAAACCCCACGGAGACTCCAAACCGGGAGCTAGAATGCCGAGGTGATAGTCAAGTCCCAGCCCATCCGGAATCCAGTCGGCCACTTCGGACAGGGGCGCTAACCAACCGAACCAGAGCCCCGCCGCTGCCATGACGAAACCGAACGGGAAGAGGACACTGAGCCAGCCCTGGGTGCGGGGACGCCACCACCACCACAAAATCAGGGCTAGAAAATTGTGGACGTGGGCAAAGACAAGACCGGCAAGAGCGCCTGCGTTCCAACTGGCCCGGAACAAGAAACAGCAAACCGCTAGAACGGCCAGTTTCCTTGACCACCTTCCCCGCGCCAGCAGTGCCGCAGCGGCGGCGGCCACGAGCCCGGACTGCACCGGAAAAAAACCAGATCCCGCCGCAACGAGGGGAAGACCGGCTCCGAGGCAAAGCCCGATTCGGCGGTGGAGTCCGGGGCGCAGGACGAGATACCGGAAGTCTGACATCACATGGGGGATGCCCCAAACGAGCGGACTTAGAGCGAGCAACCAGAAGGGAACCGCAAGGGTCAGTCCGAGAGAGATTCCCACGAGGAGGATTCCGCCGGCGAGCACCCGCTGGTCCCGGCGCCGTACCAGCCGCCTGCCTAAAAGCCCCGAACGGCGCAGCAGCCCCAGCCGGAACCGGTCGAGCGGGCGGGCAAGCCCTGATGCAAACTGGGAAAAAAGTGACACGGGCCTTGTGATCAGAATTGACGGATTCAGACGAATTGTACCATAATCCCACCCAATGAAGAATCCACTTATCGCTCTCTTTGCCGCCATGCTGGCCATCATAGTACTGGCCGACGTGATGCCCAGCGGCTGCGGTCGCAAGTACGAGAGGCCGACGCCTCCTCAGGAACCGACTCCACCACCCGCCGGAGAAACAACCTTTATATCAGGAGCCGCGCTCCCGCTGTCGTGACGTCCGCTCTTATGATCCTTCGAGGCTCCGCAGCAACGTTACCGGGCGGCTGACCCCGTCGCCGAACCGAATCCCGATCAACTCCGGCACTGGTCAAGTCAGGGGGATTTCAAACCACTGCCCGCACTATGATCTGGGATCTTCATTGTCATCTTTCCGGTGTCTCCGGCACTACACCCGGGGAACGCATGGCTCAACTCATTGCCATCGCCGACCGCATGGGCATCGAACGTCTCTGCGTTTACATGGGCATGAAGTGGTCGCAAGACCCCGATCCGGATGACTTGCGCAGACAGAACGACGAGGTGCTTCAGGCTATCACCCGGTTTCCGGAGCGCACCTTCGGCTTTGTGTATCTCAATCCAAAACATCTGGACGTGTCATTAGCCGAACTCGAGCGCTGCGTGGCCAAAGGCCCGATGGTGGGCGTAAAGCTGTGGGTCGCAAAGCACTGCAACGCGCCGGAACTCGATCCCATCATCGAACGTGCCGCCGAGTTGAAGGCCGTGATTTTCCAGCACACCTGGTTCAAGGTCGGTGCCAATTATCCGGGTGAATCCACCCCCGACGATTTCGTCCAACTCGCGGAACGTCACCCTGCGGTGCCATTCATCTGCGGTCACACGGGAGGCGATTGGGAACGGGGCATTCGAGCGATCCGTCATTTGAGCAGTGTCTATGCCGACCTCGCTGGTTCTGATCCCGTCGCTGGTTTTACCGAAATGGCGGTGCGGGAACTCGGTGCGGAACGTGTCATCTACGGCAGCGATGCGGGCGGTCGCAGCTTCGCCTCGCAACTGGGAAAAGTATACGGCGCAAACATTCCCGAAACCGCGCGGAAGCTCATTCTCGGTGAGAACCTCAAACGGCTCATGCTCCCCATTCTCAACGCGAAAGGCCTCAAGCTATGAATCCTTTTGAAGCTCCCTCCGTCAGGCTTTCCCGCCGCCGTTTTGTCAAGACCGCCGCCACTGTGTCCGCGGCGACGATTGTTCAAACTTCATTGAGTCAAAAGGAGGAAACCGGGCCGACCGCACTCATCGACACCAATGTCTCGCTCGGCCAGTGGCCCTTTCGTCACGAAGCATTGGCTGACACCGCCGCTCTGGTCGCCCGCTTGCGCGGACAGGGCGTCACGCAAGCCTGGGCCGGCAGTTTCGACGCCCTCCTGCACAAGGACATCTCCAGTGTCAATACCCGTCTCGCTGCCGAGTGCAAAGAGCACGGCCCCGACTTCCTGGCACCCATTGGCGCGCTGAACCCGATGCTTCCCGGCTGGGAGCAGGACTTGCACCGTTGCGTCGACGATCACCAGATGGCAGGCATTCGCCTGCACCCGAATTATCACGGCTACCCGCTCGGTGATTCGCTCTTCGAGCGTGTCCTGCAACTCGCCAGTGACCGGAACCTGTTCGTCCAGATTTCTGTGATCATGGAAGATGAGCGCACCATTCATCCGCTCGTCAACGTACCCGCCACAGACACCGTGCCCCTGCCCGCAGCGCTGACAAAATTTCCGAACGTCCGCCTGCAATTACTCAACGCCTTTCGGACCCTGCGTGGTTTGCCCGTGATATCCCTTGCCGCCCACGGGGTGAGCTTTGAAATCGCGATGCTCGAAGGTGTCAGCGGCATCTCGAACCTCCTCGAAAAGCTCCCGGCCGACCGTCTCTGCTTCGGCTCGCACGCCCCCTTGTTCTACTTTGAGTCCGCAAAACTTAAGCTGCAGGAATCCATCCTGACAGAACCGCAATTGAATGCGTTGCGTTCCAGTAATGCTCTCCGGCTGATCTCCCGCGCATGAATACGAAACCCTATTCGTTTCTTGAGCTGACGGTGTTGGTCATCGTCTTTGGTTCCGGCGATTCATTCCTCGCGGCGGAACCGGGGTCACTCATGGTTGCTCCGGAGAGCAACGCGGTCACCGGCAAACTTCCCGGAGTCCCGCCGACTGCGGCACGCGATGCGGCGAAAACTTTCCGTGTGCTCGACGGTTTCCGCATGGATCTCCTCGCTGCGGAACCCCTCGTCGCCAGTCCCGTGGCGATGACCTACGACGAAAACGGTCGCGCCTATGTCTGCGAGATGCGCGACTATCCCTACACCGACAAGGCGCATCACAAACCCGGTCAGGAAAACCCAACCGACGAGCCAATTGGTCGCGTTCGCCTGCTCGAAGACATCGATGGCGATGGCGTGTTCGACACGAGTTCGGTCTTCGCCGAAGGCCTGTCGTGGCCCACCGGCGTTGCGTGTTGGAAGGGCGGTGTGTTCGTCGCCGGCACACCGGACATCTGGTATCTCAAGGACACCGATAGCGATGGCAAAGCTGATATGCGACTCCGGCTTTTCAGCGGTTTTCGTAAACTCAACGTGCAGTCCGCAATGAACAATCTGGTGTGGTCACTCGACAACCATATCCACGGTGCGGGCGGCGGCAACGGGGGAGAAATCCGACCCGGGGACCATCCCGAAGCAGCGCCCGTCGTGATGGCACGCAGTGACTTCCGCATCGACCCGGTCAGCAACAAAATGGAGCTGCTATCAGGGGGTGCCCGCTTCGGCGGTTCGTTCGATGACTGGGGCAATCGCTTCCTCTGCAACATCCGCAATCCCGCCCAGCATATTATCCTGCCCGCCCGCTATCTCGCACGCAACCGCTCGCTCGCCGCGCGCAGTCCGATCAACGACATGGCTGAGTCAGGAGATCAATTGCCCGTCTATGCCATCTCGCCGCCAGAGCCGTGGCGCGTCGTGCGTGCAACGCGCTGGGCCGGTGAGCGCGACATCACCATGCCTCGCAGCGAACTTGTCGGAGCGGGTGTCGTCACGGCGGCAAGTGGTGTTACAAGCTATCGCGGCGCGGCGTATCCCGGGAAATATCGCAACAACCTCTTTGTCTGCGAATGTGCAGGCAATCTTTTCTATCGCCTCCAACTCACGGCGGACGGTGTCACCTTCAAGGCCGCGCGGGTGGACGGTAAAGTTGAGATGGTCGCTTCGACTGACAACTGGTTCCGCCCCGTGAACTTCGTCAACGCGCCCGACGGTACCCTGCATGTGATGGACATGTATCGCGAGAATATCGAGCACCCTTGGAGCATTCCCGATGACATCCTCGCCGCCGTGGATCTCGAGGCGGGCCGTGACATGGGCCGTATCTGGCGGCTAACGCCGCCGGACTTCAAGCCTGTCAAAACACCCCGGCTGGGCAGTGCCGGCAGCGCTGAACTCGTCGCTACTCTCGAGAGTCCGAACTCCTGGTGGCGCGAGACCGCGCAGCGACTTCTCTTTGAACGCCGGGACAACGACGCCGTACCCGCACTGCACGCACTCGTAAGAAACGGAGGGTCGCCACAGTCCCGCCTGCATGCGTTATGGACGCTCGATGGATTGAACGAACTCACCGATGTCGATCTCCTCGCCGGCTTGAACGACGAGAGCCCCGGCGTGCGGGAGAACGCTGTGAAACTCGCCGAGCCGCGCCTTAAAAGCGACGTGCTCGTCACCGCACTTTTACCGCTCGCCGCCGATGCCGATGCGCGTGTCCGGTTCCAACTCGCCTTCACCCTTGGCGAGTTCTCCGATCCGCTCGCCATGGAAGCTCTCGCCATCATTGCGAAGCACGATGCCGCCGACCTGTGGGTTCGCACGGCGGTGCTGAGTTCCGTCGCCGAAACCAGCGACCAACTCCTCTCCCGCCTGCTCACCGATACGCCATTTGCCTCCAGTGGCAACGCTACCGATCTGATCCGCGACCTTGCGCAGATCATCGGCGTGCGTGGTGATAAGGAGGAGATGCAGCGTGTCCTCGCATCTGCGGGCGAAAGCGCCCCCGATAGCGTTGCGTTCCTCGAGGTCATTTCCGGCATCGGTGAGGGCTTAAAACGTTCGAACAGGAGTCTGCGACGCGCCGGATTCACCGGTGACACTGCGCAACTGGTGGATCAAGTCTTGATGAAAGCCGGGCTAACCGCAACCGATGCCTCACAGTCAATTGAGGCGCGGCAAACGGCAGTTCGTCTGCTCACCTTCGACGACTTCGACAATGCCAAAGCCTCACTCGGCAGCCTCCTCGAAACGAGCCAGGCACAAGACATCCAGCGCGCCGCTATCACCGCCATCGGCAGCTTCACCACTCCCGATGCCGTTCCCTTGTTGCTCGCAAACTGGAAGACGCAAACGCCCGCCGTCCGCACTGAGGTCGTCGCCGCCATGCTCAGCGTGCGCAGCCGCACGCTGCCTTTGCTGCTTGCGGTCGAGAGCGGACTCATCCCGGCCAACCAGATTCCCTTTGCCCAGCGCCGTCTCCTCGGTCTCAGCACCGATGCGAATGTGAAGGCACTCGCTGAAAAATTATTCAGTGCCTCCGCACCCGGCCCCCGCAAAGAAGTCATTGAAAATTACAAGACCGCCCTGTCCCTCAACGGCGACATCGCGCGCGGCCGGAAAGTCTTTGAAACTGTCTGCATCGCCTGCCACCGCGCGGGTGACCTCGGCACGGCGGACCTCGGCCCGAATCTGGCGAACATCCGCGCCTGGAACTCCGGGCAAGTCCTCATCAACATCCTCGATCCCAATCGTGAAGTCGTGCCCACATTCATCGCCTACACCATCGAGACAAAGAATGGCCGCACGATTTTCGGAATCATCGCCGGGGAAAGCAGCGCCAGCCTCATGATCAAACGCCCCGACGGAGTAACCGAAACGGTGCTCCGCCAGGATATCTCGATGATCACCGGCTCCGGCCAATCCTTGATGCCCGATGGCATGGAATCCGCGATCCCGCCGCAGGCAATGGCCGACCTGATCGCCTTTCTGCTCGCTCCGGTGACAAACGAAAATGAGTGAACTCATTTGATCGGATGCATTGGCTTCAAACCGGTGAGCTTAAGGCATGGGAGACACCAATCGACATTTGTTATGCTTCCCACGGAAGAGTCAAAAAGTGATAGAAACCGGGTGAGTGCCCGACCAGAGCATTAAATTGAGAAACAGTCAATATGACTGGCAACCTGCGCAAGCGTCTCCCCGGAAATAGCAGATGCCATAAAAAATGAAAATCCCCTGCCCCGCCTGCAATCACAGCTTGTCCGGCACCAAATCCGCGATGGGCACCCGCGTCGACTGTCCCGCGTGCCGACACTCGTTTTACTGGTCGGATTGCAGGCACGCCGGCGATACGTTCGTGGTTTATGATCTCGAAACAACGGGTCTGAACCCGGAATATGACGAATTCATCCAGATCGCGGCGATGCGGTTCGCGGCGGGCTGCCTGTGCCCTGGCGAGACATTTGCCAGCTATGCCCGTCCGCGGCGGCGGATCTCCGCGTTTATCGAAAATTACACCGGCGTGACCAATCACCATGTCGAGCACGCTTCCCGCCCGGAGGAGGTGCTATGCGAGTTCGCTGCGTGGGCGGGAGACGCCACCCTGATCGCCCACAATGGGTTGCGATTCGACAGTAAATTCCTGGCGGCGACCTGTCGGCGCCATGGTCTCGAGACCCGGCCGGTCGACGGCATCGACTCGATCCATCTGTCGAAGATGCTCTTCGGTAAGACGCGCGGAACGGGTCACTCGCTCGACCATCTGATCTCCCGTCTGCGGCTCGACACCCAAGGGATCCGGCGTCACGATGCGCGCGGCGATGTGGAGATCCTTGGTCTGGCAGTGTCCGGCCTGTGGCAGCGCCTCGGTCTGGACCAAGCCTTCAACGGCGTGCCCAGACACGGCACCCTGCTGCCGCTGATCCGCCGGTGAAAGAATTTGAGCAGCGATCAACCTCCGTCGATCAGACCCTGCACATGGCGGGGTGAAGAACGAAATTCCTCCGTAGCATCCTGGACCCTATCAAAGCATTACTCCTCCCAGATAAACTCGTCTGTCGATTTCCTGCCGTAGTCCCAAACTCTTGCCGGCGGGCGCTTTTCGTTGGCGAGGCCCATGTAGACCAGGATCCCGTCGGCAATCGACTGGGCAAACATCTCCCGCCACGTTGGAGAGTGGATATTTTTGGCTTCCTGCGCATTGGTGAGAAAGGCGCACTCGATCAAGATCGATGGATCGTCTGAGTAACGAAGAACGGCATATCGGGCACGTTTTACCCCACGGTCAAATCCCCCGGTTTTACCGAGGAGCGTATGCTGCATCGTATTCGCGAGGACAAAGCTGGCCGGCTCCGTCGCGTTGCCTTCACACTTCCGGCGATCCAGAACCGGATCGGGGGCTTTCCCTGTGATGGGAAAATCGAGCGGAGGCAGCGCATAGACTTCGATGCCACTGGCAGAAGTTTTCCACTCGGCGGAGTTGAAGTGAACGCTGACAAAGATCGGGTTGGGGTAGTTGTCGGTCATTTCCGGGCGCTCTGACAAAGTGACAAAAGAGTCTGAGAGCCGACTCTGTACGACCTTTACTTTTTTGGACTCGAGAATCCGGCGTGCGCGGTTGACCACGTCGAGGGTATAGTCTTTTTCATATCCGTAGGCACTCTTGCCTCCGAGATCATGCCCGCCATGGCCGGGATCGAAGACGACCGTATTGACCTTTCCGATCGATTTGACGGAAAGGGGGCTCATCGCAGGTCCCAGCGTTGTATTGATGTCCGCCAGCGAGACGAACGCCTGACCTCCTTTCGCCACCACCGGAAACGAAAGCCAATGCCTGACCCCATCGACGATGACTTCCCGCGTTCCCGTCTTCACCACCAACTGATGAGATTCTCCGGCAAAACCAATCTCCCCCGCCTCTTTCCGACGCTTCCCCGGTTTCATGGAAAAGGCCCCCGCAACCTCTTCGAGCGCGACGTGGGACATCTCGTTGATTTGCGTCGTTCGCCATTCGCTCCTCGCGATAGATCCATTCAGACAGGCATATGCAACGATCACGACGGGAAGCCAGGGGATCGGGAACCGGGAAGGGGAACGCATCCCTCAAGAAGGATAGTCATTGGACCGTTTGTCAACCGATTGGTCGGGACCCTGTCACCTGGGCAGAATCGCGGTTTTTTCCAGCGCACTTCGGGCAAATCGCCGGACTTGCTGGTTGGACTCCAATCGCAAATGCCGGGCGCGGTTTCGAAGATCCCGGGGCATCAGGCGGATTGACCGGACCTCGCAGACGGAATTTGCGAATAATCCTTCCGGATACCCGTCATCCCCCACCGGGAACTCAAGGGCATGGACTCCGTCCACCTTCGACCAGGAATTGATTCGCTTAACTAGAAGGCATTTCCCGGGTTCGAGCCTCGCAAACGTCTCGTCTGAGGCCGCGAGATAAGAGTAGTAGCGGCCGGCTCGCAGAAAGCCAAAGTCCACGGCGAGGATGTCGCCCTGATTCGTCAGGCACGAAAGTTGAAACCCGACATCCGGGTCCTTGGCAATCTCACCGAGGAAGTGAAAAAGGCGTTGGTCAAGAAAAGGACTCACGCCCCGTTTCCGGAAATGCTCAATGTGAAAGGCAGCGGCGTTGGCGAGATCATCCACACGAACCTGAAAATCCCGCAATTTCACCACTCTCGCCGCGGGAGCCTCTCTTTCCAGACGGATCATGACTTCCCGAAGATCCTGTTGCGACTCCCGGGATTGGGCTACCAGAAAGCCTTCGAATCCGCCTTTCAAGGCTACGGTCTGAATGAATGACCGGACTTCTTCGAACTTCAAGGTTTCGCCCCTCGATCCGACGGATTGTTGGAGAGAGCGGAAGAGCAGCCCCTCACGGGAGAGTTTTTCAAAATGAAAATCGGAACGTTTGGCCTCACCTTTGAGCCAGCCCATGGATAGATTCAGGGCCGCATCGACCGCCTCATTCTCGAGGGCAATCACATCCTGACGACCGCCGGTCTGATCCCCGGCAAGACGTATCGACCTTCCTTCAAAATAACAGGGTAGAATCGCCGCTGTTACGCCGTTTTTCCGAGTCTCAAAGATGAGTGGAATTCCCTCCCCGGAAGCAAAACACCGGTACCAGGCGAGGTTCCACGAATAGGTCTGGAAGGGCGCCCCGTCCGCAGAGGTCAGT
>JAGNMT010000625.1 GCA_017991025.1 Verrucomicrobiales bacterium | reverse complement strand
CGTAGGTTGGTCCTGCCTTGACCGGATCTTTGATATCAGGACGCGGCGGCGGAGGCGCCGGAATTCCTCCGGGAAGAGTATTGCCAGGATCTGGTGGATATGGATCGCTCATAGGTGTCTCGCCAGTCGGAATAAATCGACAGGAAGCGGACTCTTTCAAGATAAAAAAGTAACTATTCAGGTCCCCTCGGTTTTTGCTAGGCGTTTTTCGCGTCGCCTCGGAGAACGGACGGGCAAATACATCGAGTGGAAGGTCAGCGCTCCAGGGGTGCTGGAGTGGCAGATCGACCATGATTGCGTGGCAGCTGACCAAGCGCTCGACGGCTGCTGCTACGTCATCAGGACCACGGTGAGTGCCGCAAGCATGAGGATAGGACAAGTGGTGGCCAGCTACAAAGGCTTAAGCAAGGTGAATCAGGCGTTCCGCAACCTCAAAACAGTGAGTCTGGAGCTGCGCCCGATCCATCACCGTAGGGATGAGTGCATCGAAGCGCACGCGTTCTTGTGCATCTTGCTTACTACTTGCAGTGGCATCTGTTGATTCGCCGGGGTTTAACCCAATTTCCGGTCAGATTTTCCACTCGACCTTATAAAGATCGGTGCGGCGCTGCTGCAGGTTTCTCACACTGCCGTGGTGATGCAGGTGGTCGAGGCACGACAGATCAAGGTCGGCGATGAGGGCGGTTTCGTGGTTGGTGGGCGCTTCGGTGACGATGGCATTTTCCGGAAAGGCGAAGTCACTGGGAGAAAAGACGGCGGATCGGGCGTGTTGGAAATCCATGTTCGCCACTCCCGAGAGGTTTCCGACACTCCCGGCGGCAACGACGTAGCATTCGTTTTCGATGGCACGGGCCTGGGCGCAGTAGCGCACGCGGTGATAACCGGAAGCAGTGTCGGTGCAGAAGGGCACAAAAAGGATCTGCATGCCCTCCGCCGCCAGGAGCCGGCCGAGTTCGGGGAATTCGACGTCGTAGCAAATGAGAATCCCGATTTTCCCGGCATCGGTCTCGAAGACGCGGACCCGGTCCCCTCCGATCATGTCCCATTCCGTCTCTTCGCTCGGGGTGATGTGGATTTTGTCCTGTCGTTCGCAGTTTCCGTCGCGGCGGCAAAGGTAGACCGCATTCCGGAGCAGCCCGTCTTCAAGCACGGGCATGCTCCCGGTAATGACGTTGATTCGGTGAGTAACTGCCTGCCGGATGAAGAACTCGCGGATCGCGTCGGTTTGTTCTGCCAGTCGCCGGATCGCACAGCGTGCGCCAGCAGCTTTGTCCGGGGCCATGAGCGGGGCATTCACATACTCCGGGAAACAGATGAAATCCGCTCCGTAGCTGCTCACCGACTCGATGAAGAACTTCGCCTGATCGTAAAAATCCCCGGGACCGGAAAGAGACCGCATCGCCAACTGCACCACGCCGACCCGGGTTCGGCGGGACGGAGGAGGGGGTTTCAAATTTGAAGTTTCAAGTTCCACGTGTCGGAGGGAGAGGAATCTACCCGAGGTTCTCTTCAATCCGGCGGCAGACTTCCTCCACGTTTTCACGGGTGTTGAAGGCGGAAATCCGGAAGTAGCCCTCACCAGCCGCGCCGAAACCGGCACCGGGCGTGATGACCACGTTCGCCTGGTGGAGCATGCGGTCGAACATATCCCAGGAACTGAGGCCTGCCGGACAGCCGACCCAGACGTAGGGGGCGTTGACCCCGCCGAAGACGGATAACCCGATCTTGAGACAGGCTTCCCGGAGGAGCTTGGCATTGCCCATGTAACCGTCGATGAGAGCAGCCACCTGCTTTCTCCCCTTTTTCGAGAAAACAGCGGCGGCTCCCCGCTGCACGGGGTAGCTGGCACCGTTGAACTTCGTGCTGTGACGGCGCGACCAGAGAGCGTGAAGCGATTGCTCCCTGCCATCGGCGGAGTAGCCCTTGAGTTCTTTCGGGATGACGGTGTAGGCGCAGCGGGTTCCGGTGAATCCCGCGTTTTTGGAGAAACTGCGGAATTCCATCGCGCATTCCCGGGCTCCTTCGATTTCGAAAATGGAACGGGGGATGTCGGGGTCCTGAATGAAAGCTTCGTAGGCGGCATCGTAAAGGATGATGGTCTTGTTCGCCCTGGCGTAGGCAACCCAGGCGGTGAGCTGCTCACGGGTGGCCGTCGCTCCGGTCGGGTTGTTCGGGTAGCAGAGGTAAACGATATCGACCTTTTGGTCGGGAATCGCGGGTACGAACTGGTTCTCGGGGGTGCAGGGGAGGTAGACGAGCCCGGCGAAAGCCCCTTTTTCGTCGGCCTCGCCCGTATTGCCGGCCATCACGTTCGTGTCCACATAGACGGGATAAACGGGATCGGTGATCGCGATCACATTCCCTTTTCCAAAGATATCGAGGATGTTGCCGGTGTCGCACTTGGAGCCGTCGGAGATAAAGACCTCGTCGGCAGCGATGCCCATTCCCGCATACTGGTGTTCAACAATGGCGTCGCGGAGAAAGGCGTACCCCTGCTCGGGGCCGTAGCCCTTGAAGGTGCTCGCCTCGCCCATCTCATCGATCGCCTTGTGCATTGCTTTGCGGCAGGCTTTGGGAAGCGGCTCCGTCACGTCGCCAATCCCGCAGCGGATGAGCCGTTTCGCCGCTTCGGGGTTG
>JAGNMT010000092.1 GCA_017991025.1 Verrucomicrobiales bacterium | reverse complement strand
CCTCTGGATCGGTGCCACGAATGGCGGGGTTTCCCGCCTCCTCCGGGAAGCAGGGCATGCCTGCTTCGCTCCGGGCGAGCCCATCGCAGTCGCGGAAACGATAAAAACAATGATACAGGCCCGGGGAATACATGACGAACCGACTGCCGCGCAGACGCTTCAGGACCGGATCAAGAGAACCCGGGCTGACAGTATCGCCGCCCTGGCCTCCCGCTTTGAAGGATCAGTTCAGGAGCCCAAATCCCCCTCCTGATTTTTTTTGACCTTACTTAAAATTTCAATTACCATTTCTGCCATTACTTATTGAAATTATGGAAATGCGGATTAGATTTAAGGGCAATGTCCCCAATTTCATCCGATCGGAAACCTTTGTTTTCCAGAAATCGAAGAGCCTGGCACCCTGCCATACTCCTCACTTTCCTTAGCCTGCTCTCCTTTCCGAACGTGAAGGCATCTCTGATCGTCAATGAAGCAGCGAACACCAACAGCAGCAATCAGGAGTGGATCGAATTCCTTGTCACCACCGATATCACCCTGGGAGCCCTCGACTCGATCTGGTTCGGTGACACGAACAGCACTACCTCCACCATCGACAATTCGAGCCGATTTGACTCGACCGAGATCATCAATAATTTCGCCTATTTTACATCAACGTCCGATATCGTCAGGGCGGGGACGATCATTGTGGTCGGAGGCACTCAAATCGCGACCGATTTTACCTACAACCCGAGCTCAAACAACCCGGGCGATAACGGCAGCTGGAATTTTACACTCGCGAACGGATTGGGATTCAACACCACCCGCCCGGTGAACCTCTCAAGCACCTCGGATGCCATCTGGATCTCCTCGGGACAACCTGCCGGCAACACGGACACCTCGAAATTCATCTCGGCCCTTGCCTACCTCAATTCAACCAGTGCCACCGGAGGCGGCGCTGTGGCCGACTTTATCACCACGAAGTCATCGACTGATCCTGCCTTCCAGACGGTACACAAGGGGACCGGCGGAGGGTATGACGGGAACCTGGCCAACAACCGCACTCTCTCGAATCTATCCGGTCCGAGCATCAATTTTGGCAATAGCGAAAGCGTCGGATCGAGAGGAATTCCGAATGGCGGAGCCAATACCACCTATATTGAGAGCCTCAGAGCGGTACCTGAACCTCGCGCCATGGTGCCACTCGCTCTTTTTATTGCAGGCGGAATCTTTTTCCTGCGGAAAAAATCCCGGAGTCCCGCCACCGCGTAGGAACCGCCCCTACTCGCTATTCCCGGGATTCCCGATACGACGATGCGCCTTCTCAGAAAAATCAGGAAACATTTTTTCCGCAGCAATCGAAAGGTCCTTCTATTTCCTCTGGCTCTTCTATTCATGACCCTTGTCACGCTGGCTCTGGTCAAACGGGAAGCCTTGATCGATCGCCTCGGAACCTGGCGGGCCGCTTCCCTTCTCGAAGAATCGGTCGAGGCAGCCTCGACCGGCGATTGGAACGCGGCGGCCCGCGCCGCTCTGGCTGCATGGCAATTAAATCCGGGAGATATCGCCATTCTTCGTCAGCTTTTCAACACGGCTCGACACCAGGGCTCTCTCGAAGCCCTGGAAGTCGGGCGCACCCTCTTTACTCACTCTGAAGCCACGACTGAGGACCGTGTCGAGATCATGCAGGTCTTTTTCAAAATCGGCGATCATGTCACCGTGGCGGAATTGCTCGCCCGGCTTTCGAAACATGAGCAACAATCGCCTGCGGTCATGACTTTGAGCGTCCGCTTTCTGATCGCAAGGCAGCGTCCCCTCGAAGCCCTCCGGGTGATTGATCAGCTGCGAAAGACCCGCAACGAGAAGTCAGATCTCCTCCTCGCTGCCGACGCGATGTCCCTGATATCCTCCCGTGAAAATCGATCGAGGGATGAGGCACAGCGTATTATCGATGAATTATTCCGCCCTGAAGTGGACGGGGAGATCGCCCTCAAGGCATTTTCCCTGCTGCAACGCATTCCGCCCGCCGAGCGGCAACTGGACCGATTTGCCGACGCCGGCGAGCGACTCAACTCCATCGCTGAGAAATTGCCGGTCCCTGCCACGTTGTGGCTCCTCGCGGATGAAATTACGATCGCAATTTCCCCCAAGCGCCGGGAGGCGATTATCCACGCGGCGATCAGCCGATGGCTCCGCCCCGCTCCGAATGCGCTCGGCGAGTGGCTTCTGAATCTGGGAGAGCCGACGCTCCTTCTGGATTATTTTCCCGCTGACTCGGCATCCCTGAGTCTCGAACTCCTCGCCTTGAAAGTAGAGGCCCGCGCCATGAAAAAGGAGTGGGCGGAAGCGCTCGCCCTGCTCGACACGGCACCCCATTCGCTCGATCCCGCGATTGTTCTCGGCCTCAAGGGGATGGTTCGCACGCGCATGGGTAAAATCGCCGCAGCCAATCAGGACTGGCAAAGAGCCCTTCGGTATGCGGGCCTCGCCGGCGGCCGGGAGTCGCTTCTTCGCCTCAGTCGTCTCGCCGACCTCGCCGACAATACCGTGATTCGCAATCTCGCGGTCACCGAAGCCCTCAAGCGCCCTTCGGCACTTCCCCTCGCTGCCTCGGATCTCGCCTTTCTCTTTGCTGATCTCGCGGACAAGGAGCGCGACGCCGACCTCCTTCAGGTCAGTCTCGGTCTGCTCGAATCACAGCCGGAGAACCCGAAACTGCTCAACAACGTCGTCTGGCTCGAACTTCTCCAGGGACACATCAACGAAGATAGAATCAATAAGCTCGATCAATTCGTAAATCGTTTCCCTTCCATCACGGAACTGCGCACGACACTCGCCCTCGCGCGCCTCATTACCGGTGACAAAACGGAAGCGCTTGACCTTCTCGGTCCGATGATCTCACACCTCGACTCCCCGGATCACGGGACTCCGGCGGCAGACCTTGCCGTTGCCGCCTATGCCCTCGCCAGCAACGGGGAAGAGCAACGAGCCCTCGAAGTCACCACCCATTTGCCATGGCAATCGATGATGCGCGTCGAGCGGGAGTTTTTTCAGGAAGCGCTCAAGTAACGCTGTGGTATTCTCTCCGGAGAGGCTGGGCCGCGTTGCAGTCCTTTCCCTTCCCTCCACCTGTCGGCGAACCTTCCCGTGATGCCCCCTGCCCCACCATCGTTCCGTTCCTCTCCCGGGTTGGCAAAGGGCCTGGCACTCGTTCAAACTCGCGCCTTCCCGTTCTGGCTGTTTCTCGGACTGCTCTATGGCCAACTCGCCCTCGCCCTGATCCCGAGTTGGTCGGATGGCACTTACTACGATTACGGATTTCTCGTTCCCTTTCTTGTCCCCGCCTTTTTCCTGGCCCGCTGGAAAGAATCGGCACCGGACACCGACTCGCTCACGCACTCACTTCGACAAATCTCCACCTCTCTGCCGATGGCGCTGCTGCTGCTGCTCGGCCTCGCCGGTATAACCCTGCTCCGTCTCATCCAGGGGGCGGACTCCGGCTGGCGCCCGCCTCTTTACCTCCATGCGCTTGTCATTCTAGGCATTACTTTTGTCCTGCTCTATCGTCTTCAGGGAAAGTCAGCCTTCACCTACTGGCCTTGCGCGATCATTCTTCTGATGGCGATTCCGCTGCCCTCGGCGCTTGAGTTTTCCCTGATCCGCAATCTCACGACCGGTGTGGTCGAATTCGCCCTCTTTGTGAATCGCATGATGGGCCTGCCCCTTGAGAGTTCGGGCGAAACCATCTTTGCCAACGGTATCCCGCTTCATGTCAGCGATGGCTGCAGCGGGATTCGCTCTTTTCAGAGCGGGGTTTTTGCGGGTTTTGTGCTGGGTGAATACCTGCGGCTCTCGATGGTTTCCCGCGGCCTCCTGGTTGCCTCCAGCCTCGGGATTGCCTTTCTCATGAACGGATTCCGTGTGATCTATCTGGTCCAACACGCGGTCGCCTACCCGGGCGCGGATTTGCAAAAGGTCCACGACATCAGCGGCTATTTTTCCCTTACTGCGACATTTCTACTTATCGGGGCAGGCGGATGGTTGCTCGGACGCATGGAGCGAAAACTGTCGACCGCATGAAGCAAGGTTGCGTTGACCGGTTATTTCGCCTCCTCCAGCAATTGAATCGCATCAAGAATGACAAATCCGTTGGTGGCACGATTGCTCACCGTGATCGTCGTTTCGGTATCGCCTGACAAATCGACCATGCCGGCGCTTCTGAAAAGCTCACCGGAAGGCAGCGGGATGGTCTGATCCACTTTGATTTCGGTCCGATGCTCACCGCTTTCGACCAGATAGGGAACGCTGGTCGCACGAGTCTCGTGAGCGGAGTAGGCGACACGCAGGTCGTAGCGCCCGCTCTTCGGTGCCTTGAAGTGAAAACGGGCGATGGATTGGCCATCCGCGCGTTTGTCGTCATGACGATATCCATTGCCGATGTGGGGAGTAAAATTCGACGAAAGGCTCCACGAGCCTGACAACTCGGCTTTGGCATCGTCAAGAATGAGCCCGGGAAGTGTGGCGGGATCCACATTCATGGCCGGCTTCGGCGGCGGCGGGATTTCGCCAAGGACAGGAAGATCGAGGACCTGTCCGGCCGCAAGGAGGCGCTCGCGCAGGCTCGGATACGAGAGCGCCTGCACGGCGACATTTTCTCTCAACACCAGTGCCGCCGCGATCCCGGCACTTTGCCCGAGTATCATCCAGGTCGGCTCGACTCGTATCGATGAGATCGCCACATGGGTACATGACAGTGCGACCGGCACGAGCAGGTTGTCGCATTCGCCGATCTTCGGCACGAGACTGCGATAGGGTATCTGGTAGGGATAACCGTGGCCACGACCCGGCATACGCACCGGCATGATCGTGCCTTCATTGATCACACCGCCTCCGGGGAGGGCGACTCGCTGGCAATCGTGTGAATCAATCGGAAAAGACGACACGATCACCGTGTCCGCTTTTTCCGGCTCATCGATGATATCGCGCTGCGAGAGGACGTAGTCGGAGATCATGCGGCGGCCTTCACGGACATAAAGCTGCGGCGACCAGTGCCCATGTTCGGGAAATTCATCGCGGCAGAGACCCAGTTCAGCGAGTTGCCCGCGGAGCACGTCCGGCACGGCGGGGTCGGTCGTCAGGAAATGATAAAGTTCCAGCGTGTATTGCCGGTGCTCCTCCCATCGCTTTGCCCGCTCCGTATCGTCCGCTTCACTCCATCCGTTCGCGGCCCCGACAAGGCCCATGGAAAATTGTTTTCCGATCCCGTTGTTGGCATCAAATTTACCACCGGGGAGCGGGTAAAGATCCCAGAGAAGGTGTGGCATTTTCTCGTTTTGATAGTATCGCCGGACCACCTCAAACCGCGCCGGATCGTAAGCGGCCGGTTCGGGAAACGGAACCCGGTTCGCCGGGTCTTTTGTCAGGCACAGCCGGAAGCTGTAGACCATGACGTTTTTATCCCCCGCCTCGTCCGGTCCTGCATCGGCTGTCGTGATCAGGGGAAGCAATTCGCCCTCCTGATCGAAACCTGATATCGCCATCTTTTTCTTCGGGTAGGTCTTGCCTGCCAATGATTCGCCATATTGGGCGCGGGATTCCCGGCCAATCGTCCAGCCGACACCCGCCGCCGCCATGAGGTCACCTTCGTAAGTCGCGTCAATAAAGACCCGTGCCTCGAGGGTATCGTCACCGGCAGCCAACGCCGTGATGCGGTTCCCGGTTTTCACCACCGACCGTAAGACACGCTGCTTCAGCACCTCCACACCCGCCTCATCCAGCATCGCCAGGGTGACGCGCATCGCGACGTGGGGTTCGTAGGTCCAGTGAGTCTGGTCCTTCACATTGACTTGATAGGGCAGCGCTATGCCCCGGGCCCTGTAGTCGCTCTCGATCCGACGGTGCCATTCGTCGAAGAGCCCCATCACCGTCGACCGAACCGTTTGATTCGAATCACTAAAACTCAGCCCGCCGGTGTTTACTCCGCCGATATGACCGGTCGGTTCCACCAGAATTACGAAGGCCCCCTCGCGGGCAGCGGCAATGGCGGCGCAGAATCCGCCGGGCGTCGCTCCGTAAACGACGACGTCCGCTTTGCGGATTTCGGCATCAGTGGTGCCGGGATATCCCATGATGAGGGCGGCGAAAAGCAAAAAGGGGATTCTCATGAGTCGTCGGGGTTTGCTGAAACAAGTCGCCTAAAATCGAAATCGGACATAAGAACATTTTCCGCTCCTTGACGCATTCGCGTGCCTTCGCCCGCCGAGATAGTGGCACTGAAGGCTTGCCATGAACGGGACCATTGACGATGCTCAGCCATTCCCTGCGATGACCCGCTCCCTTCTCGGTCTTTTCGTCCTCCTGCTTTCCGGCATCCTCTTTGCGGAGACACCGGCGCTCACTCGCATCAATGAGGTCCTCGCCTCCGGGGAAAAGCCCGTGAGAGTCGTGTGTTTCGGCGACAGTGTCACGGGAGTCTACTACCACACCGGCGGACTGCGGGCCTACACGGACCTGCTCGGCGACGCACTGCGGCAGATCCATCCAAAAGCCAGCGTCACCCTGATAAACGCCGGCATGAGCGGTCACACCACGACCAACGGACTCGGACGCCTCATGCAGAGCGTCCTGGTCCACAAACCCCATCTCGTCACCGTGATGTTCGGTCTCAACGATGTCGCGAAGTTACCCATCGCCGCCTACCGGAAAAATCTGATCGAGATCGTATCCAAATGCCGGGCGAGTGGAGCCGAGGTCGTCCTTTGCACCCCGAACACCGTCCTCACGACACCCGACCGCCCCTTTGAAAAAGTCATCGCCTACTGCGAAGTCGTCCGCTCCGTTTCCCGGGAACTGAACGTGCCGCTTTGCGATACCTTTGTCGCCCTGGAAGCCGTAAAGACCCGTGCCCCCGATGCGTGGCGGCTTGCGATGAGTGACGAGATCCACCCGAACCTGAGCGGCCACCGCCGCATCGCGGAACAACTCGCCCTGACCATTACCGGAGACGCCACTACCCTCGAAGACACCGGACCGTCACTGCCGCTCCTGGACCACACCTTCAAACGCCTCAAAGCAGGCGAAGCGGTCAAAGTCCTCGCGATGCCACCCTTCGATACCCTCATCGGAGACGCCTTGCGAGAGGTCGTCCCCGGCGCTAACATTGCCACTATCCCCTGGCCGACAGAGGGCTTGAGCCGCTATCAACTGATGAAAGACGCCTCCCATCGCGTCCGGCCGCTCGTGCCCGACCTGGTCGTCGTCGCCGTGCCCCGAACCGCCGGTGCCAAGGACCGCGAGGAATTCATCCGCACCCAGATGTGGATCACCGCGAATAGCCTCAGCCGGGGAAAACGGGAATGGGATGTGCTTGTCGTGCATCCGTCCGTCGTTGAACCGGTGACCGAAGCACCAGAGGAAGACGGGATGATTCGCCTCATCACTGCCGCGCAGGATCTCCCGCTCTTGGATCGAGTTACCGGCGACAGTCGCGATGCGAAGGCGATTCTGGTGGAGTGGTTGACGGGCGCCAAGGGACCCTAATTTTTCGTTGCTCTGGAGAAATCCTCCGTGTTACCCTCCTGTGTAAATTGGGGTGAAATCCTAAACTATGAGCAGCGGAGTCGGCACAGGATCTCAGGGCAAAAACGGAAGCGGAGGTTATGTTCCACCGTCGCCCGCTGATCTCGACGTGGTGCTGGACCAATACGAGTTTATCGAAATGCTCGGACGCGGCGGCATGGGAGCGGTTTACAAAGCCCGCCAGAAGAGCCTCGACCGGATGGTGGCGATCAAGATTCTGCCGCCCCATTTCACCACTGACGAGGACGATACTGACTTTCACTTTGCAGAACGCTTCCAACGCGAGGCACGGGCGATGGCGAAGCTCAGTCACCCGAATATCATCGCCGTTTACGACTTCGGCGAAGCGAAGGACGGGCAGTTCTACATTGCGATGGAATACATCGAGGGCACCGACCTTCAAGTCCTCGTCCGTGGCGGCCAACTCACTCCGGAGCATGTCCTCGGCTGGGTTTCCCAGATCTGTGATGCCCTGCAATACGCTCACAGCCGTGGCATCGTGCACCGGGACATCAAGCCAGCCAACATCATGATCACCCTCGAGGGCCAGGTGAAAGTGGCCGACTTCGGCCTCGCGAAGCTGTCGGGTGCCGAAGAGATCGAGACGAAGCTGACGATGACGAACATGGCGATGGGTACGCCGGATTATGTCGCGCCCGAGGCGTTGGAAATGGGAGTCGAGGTCGATCATCGCGCGGACCTCTATGCGGTGGGGGTGATGCTCTACGAAATGCTCACCGGCAAGGTCCCGCGCGGGGCATGGAAATCGCCCTCGCTTCAGATCCCCGGTCTCGACCCGCGCTACGACGCCCTGATCGATCGGGCGATGGAGGCGGATCGCGATGAACGATTCCAGCACGCCTCGGAAATCAGCACCACGCTCTACGAGATCGCCACGACCCCGGCGAAGCCAGTCGGGGGAAGACGAACCTTGTTGGTCGGCGATGCGGCCGGAACGGGACCGGTGAAGCCTTCCGTCTCGACCTCCGCATCCGGATCGGAAACACCTGCCTCCAAAGGGAGATCCTCCAGCCATACTCCGACCCACTCAGCCCCGAAGGCCAAGGCTCCGGTCAAACTCATCGCGGGATTGGCCATCGGCGCGGTAGGCGTTGGCCTCGGTCTGTTTTTTGTGTTCAAATCGAAATCCGATGCGCCTCCGAAAACGGTCGTCTTCAAGCCCGAAACGGTGGTTCCGGCAGAGTCGACTCCGCAAGCGACCACACCCCCTGCCGCGGCAACGGTTCCTGTCGTCGCGCAAGCCGATCCCGGCCCGATGCCGATTCCTCCGCAGGAGAAGCCAGTGGCGTCCGTTCCCGTTTCTGTTTCCGTTTCCGCTCCTCCTCCGGAAACCCAATCGCCCTTCTCAGACTGGACCCTGCGCCACAGCGCGCCCTCCGGAACCGACTGGAGACCGACCGGCAACGAAATATCCAGCAGCAAGAAGACCACCCTCTGGTCACCCGGCGAGCATGGCGACTTCGAGCTGGAGCTGGAATGGAAGGTCGGCCCTCGGGGCAATGGCGGGGTGTTTTATCATGTCGCCGCCTGGAACGAGCTCGAAGCTTTCGAATTTCAGCTTGCCGACCCCGCCAACGCCGGTGCGACTCCCACCGGCGGCCTTTACGGCATCGATCTTCCGGTGACCAACCGATCCAAGCCCGTCGGCGAGTGGAACACGGCCAAGCTTCTCGTGCGGGGCAGTCAACGCGAGCATTGGATCAACGGAGAAAAAGTCCTCAGCTACGATGTCGACAGCCCCGACTTTCGAGATCGGCTGGGACGGACCACCCTCAAAACGCCCCTGAACACCGCCGCCCGAAGCGGGCGCCTTGTGCTTCAGGCGAATGCCGGGGAGATCGCCTACCGGAATCTCCGCTTGACCCCACTCAACACGCCGCCCGCCGCGACGACGTCCGTCGCGCCCACGCCGCCCGCAGTAACGGCCTCCGCCGAGCCCACGACGCCCGCCGATCCGGGCCTCGCCCAGCTCCAAGCAGCCCCGACCGATCCCGTCTCCCGGAAACTCGCCGAACTGGAGAAGATCTTCCTCGCCGCCTACGAGACCCAGGTCGCGCCCAAACACACGACCGCCATCGCGACATTGAATACCAACTACCTCGCC
>JAGNMT010000624.1 GCA_017991025.1 Verrucomicrobiales bacterium | reverse complement strand
AAAGAGCCCTCCTGGTATCAAGAAGCGAACGAGCTAAACCTTCAGTGGCATCTCTGGATCGGCCCTCACACGGCCGCAAGTGCCCTCTATAATAAATCACTGAAGCAATGGTGGGACGGCCCGGACCTGCCCCCCGTTGCCTTTGAGAAAGATGCCCACGGTACCCGCGCCGGGCTCGACACCCCTTCCCGTGCGGCCCTTCATGAGATCGTGCGAAAGTTGCTCTCATCGAAAGAATACGGGGGCAAAGCGAAGTCACTCGGCATCATTCTCCACCTCGCGGATGGCATTCGAATCCGGGAACTCGCCCCGGAATTCGCAGCGGATGATGACTTTGAGAATCTCAACGAGCTCTTGATCTCAGCACCCGAAGTGGCGCTCGGAGATGATACGGTTGACAACTCGGATGGACAGTGGCGTCTCCTGCCCCTCCTCGGAATCCAGGACGGTGAAAAGCGATCCCTGGCCGTCCAGGTATCGGCGACGCTGCTGCCGATTGCGACCGAATTTAGAAATTACGGCGTGATGCGAAACATCCCCGTGATCGTAAACACCCGCTCCGCGCAGTTGGAAGCGATCACTGGCCTGGCCTACCTTCTTCCCGAAATCCAAAAAGCCGGAAGCGGTGCCACTCTCGCCCTCATTCACTTCGAGGCCATGACGTTGCTGTTTTCAACCGGCAACCGTGGCGAGCTTCAGTTGGTGCGCCCTCTTATGCATCGGGGAACCAATCGCCTCGGACCGACCGAAATTCACGATGTCATCTCGCAAACGGCGGCGCTGCTGGACATCAAAGATCCGAACCTGGTTCTGGTTTCACTCGCCGGAATGAGCGAAGAAGAACTGGTCGCCTCTCTCGAGTCCTATCGTACCCAATTTCCCCAGGCCCGGTTTACCTGCATCAATACCCAGAAGACGCCTTTGACCGGTTGGGTGCCGGGCGGACGCCTTGAGTTCGCGGTTTCGGTGATGGACGCCCCGCCCGGTACTGACGAAGCCCCCTTCCAGAAACAGCTTCGCGAGCGCTGGACCAGTCAAGATTTTTATGGCTCCTCGCGGGATGAAAAGGCGAAGATGCCTTCACGGAGCGACTTGCGACTTTTGAAATACAGCGGCATCGCTCAAAAGCTGGCTCTCGCCGTGATTCTTGCCTTTGCAGGGTGGACCGGTGCGGATTTCTTTGTCAAGATGAGGTCCGAAGCCTGGCAGCTGGCACCCGACGGGGCGCAGGAAATGGAGGTCACCCTAGCCAAGCTCCAAAAAGAACGCGCGGAATGGCAACACTGGGAAGGGCTCCTCGAAAAGAGATCTGAAGGCTGGCTCGCGATGGAGGCCCTCCTCGAACTTTTTCCGGCAAACGGTGGCGTCATCCTGCGCACTGCGAACTATCGGGCTGAATCCGATGCCGCGCAGCAGGATAAGCACGAAGTCGGGGTGAAACGCCACTGGGAAGTCTCCGGCTATGCCAACCCGGAGATTGCAACACAGCTACCAACGCTCGGAAGCCGGACACGGGTGGCGGAGCTTCTCAATCAAATCGCAAAGGAAAATCACGCGGACTACCTCCTGGTCGATTCGAACACTCGCGACCTTGAGGTCACACTTCAACAGAAGCAGGGCTCAATGCCGCCCTCCATCGAGTTTCCCGCGAAAATGGCGCGACATTTTCGGACCGCCTTTGAGCTCAGTATCACACAGAGTCTCAGTCCCGAGGACAAACTCGCGATCAATATCAATCCTCTCAAGAGCGAATGAATGTCTCCCCCCATCGTCAGTCCATTGTCGTCTTCGGCATCATCGTGCCTCTCTTCGTGATTGTGGTGATCATGATGGTGACCATCATGGGCCATAGCAGCCTGAACAATAGCTTCGCAGTTAAGATCGACGCCCTCGAACGTTACGAAACGGCAAAAACTCAAGTGTCGGAACTTGAGATACTCCTCACGACCGATGATCGACGGGAAAAAATTGCCTACTGGAACTCGAAGCTGGAGCAGGATCTCGTGCAATCACTGACCCTGAATCTCGATAAGATCCTCGCCAAACATGACACCGAGATACTCCATCAGACCGAAATGGGACAGGCCCCGGGTGCCGGGGCCATCGGCAGTAAAACCAATCTTCCCCACTCCCGAATGCAGCTGAGCTTCGAAGGGAGCTTCAAGCCGATGCAACTGCTCCTCGCCGAACTCGAGAACGAAATGCCCCACCTCGTTCTTGAAAGTATCTCGATCCGTTCCCAGCCGGCGAAATCCGAAACCGAAAAGGGCAACCTCCAGTTCGGTATCGTCTACCTCTGCTGGGAAAAACCGAAAGCTTGACCTTCATGATAATGAAATCAGCCACCTTTTTTCTTTTCTCGCTTGCCCTCCTTTGCTCCCCTCTCCACGCTCAGGATACCCCTTCTCAGGATGCCCCTGCCCCTGCGTCAGCCGCCGTGGCACCCGCAGCCCCCGGGGAAAGCGGGGTTGAAAGTGGTCAAAAGTTGGACTTTCTGAAGCGCGCCAACCTTGTTTCCGCGAAATTACTCGAGGATAAGCGTGTCATTGACCCCTTCGGCATGCTAATGGACCCCGCAAACGTCCAGGAAGTTCCCGTCGTCGCGGAGGAATATGAAGAAGTAGAAGAAACACCCGTCCTCACTA
>JAGNMT010000091.1 GCA_017991025.1 Verrucomicrobiales bacterium | reverse complement strand
AATGAAATGCGGCTCATACAGATCGGGCGGGAGGAACTTGCCACAGGATGGTAGTGGTTACGCTCCAAAATGCCAAGCTGACTCTTTGGCCTTGTTTGCGGGTTCTGGAAATTTTTCTTCCCCGATCGAAACCTTTGCCATAGCCGTGTGTTGAATGACTCAACGCACCTGCCATGAAGACGTTTCCCGCCCTCGCCTTCCTTACCTTCGCCGTCGGTCTCCTCTCTGGCTCTTCCTCCTGGTCGCAGGAGATGAGCATGAAAGCTGAACCAAGCGAGGAACAAATCGCCTTTTTCGAGAAGAAGATTCGTCCCGCGCTGGTCAAACATTGCTATCAATGTCACTCGGTCGAGGGCGACAAGATCAAAGGCGGGCTCGTCCTCGACACGCGCGAATCCTCGCGAACCGGCGGTGACACGGGACCGGCGGTGGTTCCGTTCAAGCTGGAGGAGAGCCTTCTCTACACCGCCATCCAGTACGGCGATCCCGATCTCGAAATGCCGCCGAAGCATAAACTCGAAGACAGCCTCATCGCCGATTTCAAAACCTGGATCGAAATGGGTGCGCCCGATCCCCGCGAGGCGACGACGGGGAAGAAAACGCCCCAACACTACAACAGCACGATCGATATCGAAAAGGGGCGTGAGCACTGGGCCTACCAGGCCCCGAAAGCGGCGGGGATCCCCTCACCAAAAAACAAGGACTGGGGACGGAATCCCATTGATGCCTTTCTTGCCTCCGCGCAGGAGGCCAAAGGCCTCACCCCGGCGGCGGATGCGGACCCGCGCACCCTCCTGCGCCGACTCTCCTTCGACCTCACCGGCCTGCCTCCCGATTCCGCGCAGGTCGAGGTTTTTGTGAAAGCCTATGCGGCAAATCCCGACTCGGCGATTGCAGAGGCGGTCTCAGCCTATCTCGCCTCGGCGCAGTTCGGCGAACGCTGGGGACGCCACTGGCTCGACGTCGCCCGCTATGCCGAGTCATCCGGCAAGGAAATCAACGCAACCTACCCTGATGCCTGGCGCTACCGCGACTATGTGATCGATTCCTTTAATGCGGACAAACCGCTCGACCGCTTTTTCACCGAGCAGATCGCCGGCGATCTGCTCCCCGCGAGCGACGACGCGACACGGGCGTCAAATCTCGTGGCGACCGGATTCCTCGCGATCGGGACCAAGAACCTCAACGAACAGAGTTCCCGCCAGTTCCGTTTTGATCTCGTTGATGAACAAATCGACACCACGACGCAGGCGCTCCTCGGCACGACCGTTTCCTGCGCCCGCTGCCACGATCACAAATTCGATCCCATCCCCATGTCCGACTACTACGCCATGGCGGGGATTTTCCTGAGCAGTGATACTCTTTACGGAACCGCCAATGCCCTTCAGAGCCGCCGTGCGAGCGATCTGCTCGAACTGCCCTCGTCCCTCCCGTCACCCGAAGGAATCTCGCTCGGCGAACTCCTCGATCTCGAACTGCAGAAAACGATCCTGAATGACAAACTCACCGAACTGGTCGCCGAACAGCGCGAGCAGAGGCAGGCGCAAAGGCAGGGCGAGGAGGTTCAGAATTCCATCATTCGCATCCTCGCGACCCGCAGCCAGCTCGGCGTGATCGAGGGAAAACTGAAGACCTATAACAACGACGGCGGTCGGCTCAATCTCGCGATGGGCATGCGGGACCGGGCGGAGCCCTTCGACTCACAGGTTCTGATTCGCGGTGAGGAGGAGAACCCGACCGAAGAACGGATCCCTCGAGGTTTCCTCCAGGTCATCAAAACCAACGACGAATCCCCCATCGCCTCGAACGAGAGCGGCCGTCTCCAACTAGCCGAATGGATCACGTCGCCGGAGAACCCCCTCACCGCCCGCGTTTTTGCCAACCGGGTCTGGCTCTGGCTCTTCGGCGAAGGTCTCGTCTCCTCGGTCGATAACTTCGGCAAAACCGGGGAGGCTCCCAGCAATCCCGAACTTCTCGACTATCTGGCGACCCGCCTCGTTGCCCTCGACTGGTCCGTGAAAGATTTCATCCGCGAAATCATGAGCAGCCGCGCCTATCGTTTGAGCTCGGACTTTAATGCCGAACACTTCGAGAAAGATCCGGAAAACCGGCTCCTCTGGCGAGCCAACAAACGCCGCATCGATGCCGAGTCGCTCCGGGACGCCACCCTCGCCGTGAGCGCACAACTCGATCTCGAACGTCCCTTTGGATCGGACATCGCGAAGGCCGGGGTCGGCTTCATCGGTCGAACCATCCCCGAGGCCGGCCTTGAAAAGCCCTCGACGCACCGTTCCGTCTATCTTCCCATCGTACGGGGAGTCGTTCCTGAGTCACTCGCCCTCTTCGATTTCGCCGACCCGAGCCTCACCGCCGGCAAACGCGAGATCACGACCGTTCCTTCCCAGGCGCTCTACCTCATGAACTCGGACTTCGTCATCGAAGCCTCCGAGCGTTTGGCCGCCTACCTCATCAATGATCTGGGACTTCGCGGACCGGAGCTCGCCCGGGAGGCTTTCTCCCGCTGTTATTCCAGGCCCCCGACCGAAGCGGAAAGCCTCGAAACGCAGAAATACATCCAGCGTTTCCTTGAAGCTGCCAAAACCGAAAACATGTCCCCCGAACAGGCGCGCAGCCTCGCCCTCACGACCTTTTGCCAATCCCTCATCTCGAGCGCGGAGTTCCGCTACCTGAACTGACCCAACCCTGTCCAGTCCCCGACCCAACCCTCTTTGCTCCCCACCCGTCATGAAACCCTTCCACCTCACCCGCAGACAGACTCTTCAGGCCGCCTCAAGTGGCTTCGGCTACCTGGCCTTTTCCGCGTTGAGCACACTCGCGGCGGAGAAGTCAGCCAACCGCCTCGCACCGATCCCGCCGCATTTTCCGGCCACGGCGAAGCGCGTTATCTTTCTCGCGATGCAGGGCGGCCCCTCCCACGTCGACACCTTTGATTACAAACCGCTGCTGAGCCGGGACAACGGCAAGCAATCAAAAGGATTCGCGAACCTGCTGGGATCTCCGTTTGAATTCAAGCAGCATGGGGAAAGCGGGCTTCCCATTTCCTCCCTCTTCCCGAAACTCGCCGGGCATGCCGATGATCTCTGCCTGATCAACAGCATGAACACCGACCTGCCGAACCACCCGCAGGCGACGACGCAGATGCACACGGGAAATTTCCAGTTTGTCCGCCCGTCCCTCGGAGCCTGGACACTCTACGGACTCGGCACTGAGAACGACAGCCTTCCTGGTTTCATCACCCTCTCGCCGCCGAACGGAGCGCAAAACTATGGGAGTGCTTTTCTGCCGGCCATCTATCAGGGCACCCCGATCGGGAAACAGGCCCGCAATCGCTTCGCCGCCGGGACCACCGAAGGGCCGATCAGCAACATTGCCAATTCAAAGCTGAGCCCCGAACTGCAGCGGGTCCAACTCGACTTTATCAAAGGACTCAATCAGGAGAAGCTGCAACGCGACCAGTATCACCCGGAAGTGGAAGGCATCATCGAGTCTTTCGAGCTCGCTTTCCGCATGCAGGATGAAGTCCCGGAAGTCCTCGATATTTCCGGGGAACCCGAATCCATCCTCAATCTTTACGGAATCAACAACAACACAACGGCCGGTTTTGCACGCCAGTGCCTCAGTGCCCGCCGTCTCGCCGAGGCCGGGGTGCGCTTCATCCAGGTCAACCACGGCAACTGGGATCACCACCAGAATCTCAAGGACGGACTCGAGCGAAACTGTTCTGAGATCGACCAACCCATCGCCGCCCTGCTGCAGGATCTCAAGCAACGCGACATGCTCAAGGACACCCTCGTGATGTGGGCGGGCGAGTTCGGCCGCACGCCCCATGGTCAATCAAACAACGGGCGCGACCACAACAACAAGGGATATTCCATGTGGATGGCCGGGGGCGGGGTGCGCGGCGGTCTGCGCTACGGATCGACCGATGACTACGGCTATCAGGCGATCGAGGACCAGATGCACATCCACGACTGGCATGCCACGATCCTGCACCTCCTCGGGCTGAATCACGAAAAGCTTACTTACCGCTATGCGGGACGTGACTTCCGGCTCACTGATGTGCACGGGCACATTGCCAAGGGTATCCTGGCGTAAACCATCAGGATCAGCGGCGAAAGATTCCGGCCTTGCGATCCCCCGAAGCGCTTCGCCCGGGTGCCCGCTTCTATGACGAGGGAAACTCCATCGTTATTAATTCAGGGAACTGCCTTTCCCCCTAAAACTCCTTAACGTTTCCAAAGTAATTTCTGGAGACTGCGTCAAATCTGGCTATTCTACCCGTATGGTTCATCTTCCCAGACGATCTTTTCTCGCGACGGCCCCGCTCGCGCTTGCGTCTTCCCTTGATGGTGCCCAGGGCGACGACCAAAAAAAGGAGGACCCGCCCGCCCGGAAGCGTCTTCTGCCGATGGCCACTATTTTTAAGGGCGAGAAACGCTTTAACGCCATCGTCAAAAAAGCAAAGAGCGAGGGCTGGGCCAAACTCCCGATAGGTGAACGCACGATCCATTTCGCTCGCGAACTGCTCGGCGTTCCCTATGTGAATTTTACCCTTGAGATCGATGACCACATCGAGTCCCCGTCGGTGAATCTCGATGCCCTCGATTGCTGGTCCTTTTTCGAACAGAGTCTCGGAATGGCCCGTATGGTAGGATTTGAGAGGCCGGATTATTCTCCGGATGATCTCCTCCGTCAGATCGAGTTCACCCGCTATCGCGGAGGTATCTGCACCGGAAACTATCTGGAGCGGATTCACTACCTCGCGGAGTGGTTTTTTGAAAACGACGCGAGGGGCACGATCAAGCATCTGTCACCTTCCCTTCCCGGTGCAGCCCGCATCACCGGACGGAAAGTCAGTGAGATGACGACGCTGTGGAAAAGCTATCGCTACCTCCGAAACAATCCGGAACTGAGGGAACCAATGAAAGAGACCGAGGAGCGCATCGAGAAGTTGCCGGTCTACCACATCCCCAAGGCAAAAGTGGCGGAGATCGAGCCGCAGCTGCAGTCCGGCGATGTCATCGGGATCGCGACAAAATATGATGGCGCCTTCTGTTCGCACGTGGGACTCGCGTTGCGGTCCGAGGACGGAGTCCTGCACTTCATGCATGCCTCACGAAACTACAAAAAAGTCGTCATCGACAAGTCGATCTCCGGTTATTTGAGCGATTTCAGTGCCCATGCCGGTATCCTCGTGGGACGGCCACTTGAGATAAGTGAGACGGTCACTGACAAGGCCCTCTACGAGGCCAATTTAAAACGCCTCCTCTCTTAATCAGCCGTCATGCAGCACCTCATTGAACCAGCGCTCGGCTTAAAGCTTGTCATTTGGGGCGGCTGGCTGCTCGCCGCTATCGGAGCATTGAAGCTCCTCATCTTCTTTCTTGGAGAGCTCGTCCCCGGGGTCTACAGCCGCATCAAGTCCGAGTCCGTCCGCCGTTTCATGACCGGAAATTCCAATCGACTCATCTTCGGCCTTCTGGGATTTTTCACCGTGCTCCTCGGTCTCATTTTCGTTTTCCTCGGGGTTCTTCTGAGTCGATTCAGCGACCGCCTCTAAGGCGGCAGCCATGCGCCTGTCTTCAGCGGCGAGCAGATCGACCACTTCCCGTTGTACTGACTCAATCTCATCAAGGCGCAGGCCGGGGTCTGCGACGATAAAGACATCGCCAGTATCCGCGTGTTCGTAAAAGAGCAGGGTCCGCGTCTCGGTTACCTTCGAATCTGTCGGTATTAAGGTCTTTCTCCGTTCGAGCATCAGAGCGAGGATGTAGCGTGTATTCTCCGTCAGTGGATCATCCTCTTCGATAAAATGCCTCAACATCCCTTCCACCGAGGTATCGACAATTCTCTTATCCTCGCCGGTTTTGAGGGGGGCTTTGAAGGTCGATTTCCAGAATGAGAAGGGCGCGGGGTCGATTTTTTTCCGGATCTTCCTCCACGCATCGGTGGAATAGTCACGCCGCACAAATCCATCCGAGGCAGGGTCGTCAAAAATACAGGTATAGAACTCCTGCCCGTCAACAAAGGGTTCCCCTGAGACTTCGCACCGGGCAAGAGTTGAACGAATTTTCCAATCCTGGATAATGGCCATGGGCAAATGGGGAATAGGTAAGGTCAGACGGCAGTTCTCAATTTCCCGACTAAGCGCAGGGGCGCGAGCAAGAGGGCCTTCATCTTCGGAATTTCCCGGTTTTGGGCGCGGAACCACAGCAGAATCAGCCCGATAATCGCGACCACAATGTTCGTCAGGAAGGCCGCAAAAAAGGGAGGGAGGCGGTTGCTGTGCCCCATCGCGAGAAAGGTCCCGCGCATAATATACATAAAGGCAAAAATCACGATGGCACCCGTCACTCCGCCCATTGCACCCCGGCGGGAGTAGACGATACCGAGGGGCGCCGCGACGAGCAGCAGGGTTAAACAGGCCAGTGGCTCGGCGAAAACATACCACCAGTTCGTCCGGAACGAGGCAAGCGCCCGGTCGTCGAAATTGCTGTTGGCGTTCAGATACATGGTCAGGCCGGGGATGCCGAGGTACTCCGGGTTCTGTGACGAACTCAACACCCTCCATGGGGTCTCAGACCAATCGACCACTTCCAAACGGTCAATGGTCTTAATCCTGGGGATATGCTCCTTGTCGTAGGTGTAGACCCTGACCCCAGAAAGAATCCACCGGGAGGGACTCGCGTTCCACACCCATTTTGCCCGCTTCGCAACCCACATCATCGTAACCTGGTCCTGCGGATCAAGCTGCATCACGACAACATTACCCATCTCATCGCTCAGTTTCAAAGGAACCTGCCCGACAAACCAGGTACGCCGATCCGGCTGGTTGACGTGCATCCAGCCCAGCCGGGCCCAGATATCCTCCTGGATGACCTGCCCGCTTTGTTTTGCCGAGGATTCGACAAGCGCCGAATGCAGGATCGCTTCCTTATAACCCACCGAAAGCGGAGCCCACTGGTATTTGAAGGCGAGAGCAATGAATGAGGCATAGCCCCCCACCACAAGAAGCGGCAGTAGAATCCGAATGACACTGCGCCCCGCCCCGATCATGCTGATTAACTCGTTCGACTTGGACAACCGGCCCAAGGCATGGAGCGCGGAAAAAAGAACCGCGACGGGCATCACGAAAAGAATGACAAACGGGATTTGGACCACATAAAAAGTAAGAAGACGATCCAGGGGAAGACCGGTGAAGGCCGGCCCGTTGTCCGTAAAGTCTGCGATCAGCCAGATCGAGATGAATGAGAAAAGACAAAACATAAACGGGGATAGAAAGCTGTTCAGCACATAACGGTCCATGAGCCTGAGCCTGAAATAGAGCAGGGAGGCAACCGGAATACTGAGGATCAACAGGGAAATCAGAAAGAGTTTTCCAAAATACGCCGGGATAGACGGTGTCTCGCCGGCCAGCGCTTTGCCGGAAATGGCCGAAACGGTGTCAACAATGTCGGTCGGTAGCCAGACCGACAGGCTCGCGAGGGCCGCCAGAGAGAGGGCAAGCACCACCAGGCCTTTGCGCTGGTTAATTTCTGTATCTTTCTTTAACCAGAGACTCACGAGAAAAGCGACCAGAGAAAGAAAGACTCCCACGCCCTGAAAAATCATCGGAGCTATCGATGGTAGTTCATTGAGGTCAGGCACTGCACCCGGACTACTGAGCGCCCGGACCGAATCCCGGTATGTCAGCAGGGATCCGGAAAAAAGTAACCCCAGGCCGATGAGAAGCGCGGCCATGAACGCCTTGATCGTGAGCGCTCCTGTGTCACCACGGTTGAACGCCTGAGACAGCAAGGCCGTCACTTGCCCGTTGAACCGTTTCAAAAATCGCACCAGAGGGTTCCTTGTCAGGATGTCTATCATGAAGCATACTGTCGGGCGGGAAGTCTATCGGCTATCCTGAATATTTGTCCCGCCGAACGAAATGAAGTTCGCTGTATCCGATGGAACGGTCAAGAGCCAGCTTTAATTGGGAAGATCCGCCTTTTTCCGGACTAATCCCGGAGATTCCGGACACTTCGGCCTTCGAATCGATCGATGACCTGGCGCAGCGGGTTCTCTTTGCCGGCACCCTTGATGAGAAATTGCGTCTTTCCCGGCGCCACCTTCCGGGGCTTGATCCTGAGTTGGATCGTAGATCCGCCGAAAAAGGCCGCTTTCATGGCATCATCCCGGGCCGCCCGGCCAGCCTTCGTTTTGCCGCAAGCTCGGAAACACGTCCGTCACTACCCGGGCGTCCGGGCCTGGTGGATGATGAAAACCGGGGAATCCTTCTCCACTTTTTTGCCAATCATGAACTCCTCGCGGCGGAGTTGATGGCCCTCGCCCTTCTGAAGTTTCCGGAAGCGCCTCGTGCCTTTCGCGAGGGATTGGCCAATACGCTTCGTGAGGAGCAGATTCACACTCGCTGGTATGTGAATCGGATGAGGGAATGCGGGGTCGAATTCGGCCAATACCCGCTGAGCCGTTTTTTCTGGGAGGCCGTTTCGAAAATGGAGAGCCCTCTCGATTATGTTTCGCGGCTCAGCCTCACTTTTGAACAGGCCAATCTCGACTACTCGCTGCATTACGGCACCCTGCTCCGCGAAGCCGGTGATGCCAAAAGCGCGACGATCCTTCTCCGCATTTATCAGGATGAAATCGCCCACGTCGGCTATGGCCTGCGGTGGTTCCGTCAGTGGAAAGAGCAAAGCGAAAGCGACTGGGATGCCTTGAAAAAGCACCTCCCCTTCCCCCTTTCCCCGAGCCGGGCGAAAGGCAATCGCACCGGATTCAACGAAGAGGGTCGTCGCGCTGCGGGGTTCGATGAGGACTATATCCAGCGCCTCTCCATCTTCGAACGCTCCAAAGGGAGAACACCGAATGTGTTCTATTTCAATCCCGATGCAGAACATCGCGCGGCGGTATGGCCGCAACCCTATCATGCCGACAAAAAAGCGCTCGCGGTCATTCATGACCTCGAACTCGTCGCCGCCTTCCTTGCGAGAAAGGACGATGTCCTCCTGATGCGGTGTCCGCCCTCGAACGTCCACCTCGCCAAATTGCGCCGCTGCGGACTGACCCTTCCGGAAATCGAGGCCCTGGACGGCAACGGACAACTCGATCCGGCGGCCCTCGTCCTCCATCGCAAAATCAACCGCCTCCAGCCCTGGGCGATCGCTCCGGATCTCGACGAATTGTTCGCTCCACTCTCGCTTCCGCCTGATCGAGCCGGGGGAACCCCATGGACAAAGGCGCAACGCGATCGTTTCTCGAAGATCGAACAGGTCAGGGCGCTCGGGCGATGGATGGGAACCTCCCACCCCTGTGATTCCCCCGACGCCCTTGCTGATGCGGTGAGCGATCTCAAATATCGCGGTCATAGGGAAGCCATCGTAAAGCGGGCCTTTTCCACCGCAGGATCCGGAATGCACCGGGTGAACCTATTCGATGCCGGGTCATTCCTTGGTCGCCCCCTTTCAAACAAGATACTTACCGAAGGCGGCATCCTTCTTGAGCCCGCCCATGCCCGGGTATTCGACTTCTCGGTACAATACCGTATCGAGGCCGGCCAGGCCCGTCTTGTCGGGTTGGTCGAGCGGATCATTTCCCCGGGAGGCGGCTATCGAGGCAGTTTCTGTCAGGTCAAATTCTGCAAGGGAATGGCCCCTGACCTTGCCCGTTTCGTCATGGAGGAAGTGCTCCCTCTCTACAACGAGG
>JAGNMT010000623.1 GCA_017991025.1 Verrucomicrobiales bacterium | reverse complement strand
GCGGCAGAAGGACGCTTCGGCGCTGTTTGATCGCGATTTCACCCGCGAGATTGAGGATCGCTGTTTGCAACTCGGCATCAGCTATTCCTACAAAGATCGCTGGATCGAAAACGAGAATCTGACCCGGGCTAAACCGATGTCACTCGGGCGGACCGAGTTAGGCCGACTCGTCGCCGCGACTGAAGGACGGATCAGCGGAACGACCTTGCAGATTCCAACGACAGGCTATCATACCGCCGAAGAGACCGCTTCTCTTGCCTCAGTGCGGGCGGCGATCAGGCTCTTATCGAGTTACCATTAGAGCTTCGACGCTTCTACGAGCGGGACCCTTCATCGCGTCATTGCCAGGGAGGGCTTTCGCGGGTCACAATGACAAAGTGAATCGAGTCTTCCCCGTTCCTCCATTGATTTTCGCCGTTGCGCTGGCGCTAGGCGGGCGTGTATCCGGTCAGGATGTCGAATTGCCGGTTCTCCGGCGGTGCTTCGCGGAAGTGAAAGAAGCGGTGCCGCCTTTTCCTGAAGGTCGCTTCGATCCGCGTCAGGGTGAAACGATCTCCCTCCTCGGCGGATCGGATACTTTTGATTTTGATCGGTTTCTCTTTCTGGAATCGGCCTTTCACCTCTCGTGGCCGACCCGCGAACTGCATCTGCGCAATCTTGCCTGCCAGGGTGACACGATTTTTTATCAGGCCCGTCCCCTGCATTTTTATACCAGGAAAGGCGATACCCAGCCGGGGAGCCTGCCGGACCATCGCGAGCGCACGATACCGGGTGTTATTTTTTTGTGTTTCGGGAAAATGGAATCTCTCGACGGTCCTGCCAGTTTGCCCGAATTCCTCGCCGCCTACAAGAAGGTGCTCGATGAACTGACACCGCTCACGGGTCGGCTTGTTCTCATGTCTCCGACGCCCTTTTTCCCGACAGGACCGGCCGCAGTGAAGGCGGAAACGCGCAATCGTATCCTCGGAGATTTCGTCGCGGGCATGCGCGGGCTCGCCGGAGAGCGCGGTATGCTCTTTGTTGATCTTTTTACCCCGCTGTTGACTCATCCGGATGCGGCATGGTCGTTGAATGGCATTCATCTTACAGAGGCCGGGCACCGTGTGGTTGCTTCGCAGATCGCGGAGCAGTTAAAATTCCCCGTCGTCTCCGGAATCGCGGCACCTCAGTCTCTGCTTCAGGCGATCGAGCGGAAAAACCGGCTCTGGCAGCAGTATTATCGACCCACCAACTGGGCTTTCCTTTTTGGCGATCGGCAGCATGTCCCGGCGTCCCGTGATCCGGTGAACCGGGATCAGCGTTGGTTCGTTCGCGAGATTGATTCCCTCCCGGGGCTCATCGCCGAGACCGAGGCCGATATTCACCGCTACGCCCGAGAGGCGGCCCACCAATGAGAAATCATCTTACGTCCTCCTGTAGCATCGCCTTCCAAGCCGTGCGACGCTTCCGGAAGTGGAAGAGCGAAAGGCCCTCGGTTGCAGCCCGGCGTCTGCGTACGGATCATCGGCAGGATGCCGATGCTATGGGAGTGCTCCGCAGCCTCATGGTAGTGCTTTTGATCGCAATTCCGACCAGCCTGTTCGCAATCAGTCCGGACAACTCCCCGACCTCCGATCCCTCTCCCGAGAGTGAACTCGCTGCCTTTGTCGTGCACCCCGATTTCACGATGAGCCTCTTCGCCGACGAGAGCTTCGGCATTGCCAATCCTATCGCGATCCAATGGGATCCTCGCGGGCGGCTCTGGGTTCTCTGCACACTGGCGTATGCCCAGCTCAAGCCGGGGGAATTGCCGAATGACAAGCTATTTATCCTCGAAGACAGCAACGGTGACGGGCGGGCCGACAAGTCCACGATCTTTGTGGAAGGGCTCAACATGCCGACGGGATTTGCGCTCGGGCACGGCGGGGCGTGGATCGCCGAGGGAGCCGATCTTATTCATCTGCGGGACACCGACGGGGATGACCGCGCCGATGACAGTCGGGTGGTTCTCTCCGGCTTTGGGACGGGTGACACGCACCAGAACATCAGCAATCTGACTTTCGATGCGGGCGGATTTTTATATTTCAGTCAGGGATTGCATTGTTTTTCTCAGGTAGAGACACCCTGGGGAGTCTCGCGGGGTGATACGGCGGGATTCTGGCGTTTTAATCCGCGACTAACCCGGCTCGACCCGTTTGGTTTTCCCTCGATGACGAGCCAAAATCCCTGTGGCATCGCCCTGGATCGCTGGGGCGCGCTTTTTGTGAAAAGCAATGGGCCGCATCTGTGTTTTGCGACGCCGGGTCTCATCCCGACGACTCATCCGCGCGAGCTGATGCAGTTTTCCGAAGTCGGGCAGACACCGGGGAAAAGCATGGGCGGGGAAATTGTCGAGTCGGCGCATCTCCCGGACTGGGTTCAACATCACGCCATCATCGCCGGCTATTTCGCCCGCGAGGTCTCGGCGATTCCGCTCGTCGAGGAGGGTGCCGGTTTCGTCGCCTCACCGCCGGTACAGCTCGTCTATGGCGGACACGAGAGTTTTCGTCCTGTCGATATCCGTCAGGGGCCGGACGGGGCGATTTACATTGCCGACTGGTTTAATCCCATTATCAATCATTACCAGGTCTCGCTGCGTCATCCGGATCGCGATTACACCCATGGACGGATCTGGA
>JAGNMT010000622.1 GCA_017991025.1 Verrucomicrobiales bacterium | reverse complement strand
GAGTGGCGGCGCTGTTCTTACGGTGAAGTTTCCGGGGAAGACCGCCTTTGTGCACCAGTGTCTCCCAGCGTTTCGCTCCACTACCCCGGTCGTAAGCGATCACCCATTGAGCCTCATCGGTTGCGCTTGTTAGAATCACCAGATCCCCGACGACAATGGGGCTCGAGAGTCCTCGTCCCGGAACCGGCACCTTCCACCGCACATTCTCCTCCGCTCCCCAGGTCAAGGGGGGGCGAGCATCGTCTGCGGCCGTGCCGTTCCCGTTCGGTCCCCGCCATTGCCGCCAGTCCTGCCCGCCTGTCTCTTTTTGAGAAAAGGCAAAGGAGTTCACCAAAACGACAAGAAATAGAAAATTTCGAATCTTCATACGGCGACGAATGTTATCGCAATTATTTGAAAAAGAAACATTCAGTGAGAGACTAACCGGCAACGTTGAACCCCTATCTTTCTCATGCCCGATTTGTCCAGCGAGAAGCCTGCCGAGACCCCATCTCTTTATCAGGAATTCCTTGCCGAAAGGGATGAAATCCTGAAGTACAAATGGATCAAGAGTGAAGAAGCCGGGCATGACGTCGGGTTTGAAACCGCGCTCGTCGAATGGTCACAAACTCAGCGTGACGGGTGGAAAAAGGAGTATCAATCAAGGTCCCGGCACTGAATTCTCCTCGAGCCAAAAAAAGAGCGGGCTTTCGCCCGCTCTTTCCTGGCACCCGGTGAAAGGATCTCAGTTACCTACCAGCTCCCCTGTTTCAGCAGCCGCTTTCCCATCCCCGCCAGGTGCTACCGCATCGGCTGAAGCGTTGCCGAGAACGCCGTGCAACTCACCATAGGCCTTGTCACCGCTCGGGAAGTAGGCAGCAAACTCGCGGGCGGCATCCAATTCGGATCGATTCACCATGAAGCGCATGTCCGCCAGAGCCGTCTTTGCCACCATCGTCTTAATCTCCGGCATGATCGCCGCCAGCTCCTCTCCAAGACGAACCGCTGAGGTGTAGTCGCCGGAACGATAGAGGCTCATGGTAAGGCCTTCCGCAGCGGAAGGATCACGGGGACAGACTTCGATTGCAGAAAGGAATTTGTCGATCGCCGCCTCCCATTTGCGGGAGTCGAAAAAGGCCCAGCCTTCACGAATCATCGTCACACCGGCACTCTCTTTAGAAGGGCTAACCTGCGATGCGACTTCAATTCTTACCGATTTTGCCATCAACGGCCGGTATTCGCGAACCTTCATGTTCGGCTCCGCCTGAAGTGCGCCTCCGAAAAGAGCGGTGAGAGAAATAGTTACAAAAATGAATTTCGGAAAGGTGATCATAAGTAAGTTTTAAAAATTAAGTTAATTTTGCAATAAAACAACTCAAATATTTTAAATATATTAACCATGACTCTCAGAAATGAGAAATTGAGGCGAGTGACGACGTCAAATCATGCCAAAGGGCAAGAATGAGAACCCGAAGGCACCCAGATCAGGAACGGGAAGGGATCACCCAGCCCGATTATCCTAAATCCGGGTTTCAAGTTTCAGATTTCACGTTCCAAGGTCTCTGAATCAGAGTGTTACGAGACAATGACAGCACACTCAAAAGGCGAAGACAACTGTCACAACTCGTTGACCTTAAGGTGTTTGAACTTTGAACAGGGATTTAGAATTATCCCGCCGCCTCGATCAAGCGGGTGATCTCCAGCGCCACGTCGAGCGCGGCAGCACCCTGGAGACCGCTTACCTTTGGCTGCTCACCACGCGCCGCGCAATCGACAAAGGCGGCAAGTTCACACTTCAGGGGTTCATCCCGCTCGACCAGGACTTCCTCTTTGGCAATCGTCATACCGTCCTTGCGGTAGATCCAACCGCTCTGTTCCTGGTAGTCGAGAGACAGATACGCATCGCTCTGAAAAACACGAATCTTACGCAAGCGCTCCGGACTGATGCGGCTCGCGGTGATATTCGCGACGCAGCCGTTCTCAAAGCGGATCCGGGCATTGGCGATATCTTCTCGACGGGTCAGGACCGGAATACCGACCGCATCAATCGTCGCAATGGGAGAGTTCACGAGATGAAGGACGATCTCGAGGTCGTGGATCATGAGATCCAGCACCACACCGATATCGAGACTGCGTTGAGGAAAGGGAGAGAGGCGGTGGCACTCGATAAATTTGGGAGAATTCAATCGCGATTCCAATTGGCTCATGACCGGATTAAAACGCTCAATATGGCCGACCTGCAGTACACAACCCTTTTCGCTCGCAAGGGCGATCATCGCCTTGGCATCATCGACCGAATCCGAGATCGGCTTTTCCACGAGGACATGCTTTCCAGCCGAAAGCAGCTTGGTCGCGATCTCCCGATGAGTCACCGTGGGCGTCGCGACAGAGGCGGCATCGACCCGTTCGACCAGTTCTTCAACACTGCCGACGGCCTCGGTGCCGAACTCTTCGGCCAACTGGCGGGCGTGCTCCAGATTTGCATCATAAATCGCGACGAGTTCGGCCGACTCCAGCGCTGCATAGATACGCGCATGATTCCGACCGATCGCTCCCACTCCGATGACTCCGACTTTTACACTCATGATATTCTGCTATGGTCGCAACTCAGGCCCGCGGCAACCCCGTATCCTTTTCCCCCCGCAGAATTCATTCCGCAATCGCAGCGAGACTGACCTTTTTCTCCCGAC
>JAGNMT010000090.1 GCA_017991025.1 Verrucomicrobiales bacterium | reverse complement strand
TCGCGCTCGCCTTCGAGTTTCACGACGGCAAGATTGAGGTCCTGCCAGGCCTTGTCGCGGGACGCGAGGTAGTTCTTAAACAGCGTTTCGATCTGTTCAGGTTTGCGCTTTTGCCCGGCAGTGAGGGCATTGTTCAGATCGGGGAACTGGTAAAGGCGATCAGCTTCCTGAAGGGAAAGGAGACGATTGAAGATCCGCACGTCCTGAACCTGACCGTCTTCGTAAAACATGCTGTCACTGCGCCGGCCGAGGCGGAGGGGAGTCGCGGCATGGATGACCGCGTCGGGCTTGAGCTTGTCGACGCTGGCTTTGATCGGAGTATCGACACCGTTGAGATAGAGCTTGAGTCCTCCCGGTTTTCCGCTCCCGTTGTATGTCACCGTGACATGCTGCCATTTGCCGGGAGTGAGCGCGGGTTTGGTCGTGCTCACTTTTAGGGCATTGTCGGGCCATTTGTCGATGAGGTGAAAGGCGAGGTTGCGGTTTTCCTGCAGGAGATCCCATCCCCGGTGCGCGGCTTTATCATCCATGCGTGCGATGATGGAACCGTTGAGACCATCTTTGGGTGAGCGCAGCCAGAGCGCGAGTGTGAAGGGTTTGTCACGGGCAAAATCTCCGAGGTCGCCGAGGTCGATGGGGGACTCGTTTTTCAGAACGGGGGCCGCGCCGAATTTACCGCCGGCAGCCCAGGTGAGATTGCCCGTCACTTTGGCGTTTGCACCGGCGGGGAGTCGGGCCGCGAGAACGTTGCCCTTGCCTTCGGTGAGGGGAAGGTGGGACGTGAGGCCATCGCGGGGAAGATCTTCCTCCAGACCCTCCGGGGTGGCTTTGGCAAGCCAGGCGTCGAACTCGGGACGGGCGGCATTGCGGCGTTCCTGACGTTTTCCGGAAGCGGCAGCGATCTCGGCGGGAAGAGCAGTCCAGCGCGGACGATCCTGAGCGGTCGGTACGACGAGGACGGGACCGCTGTCCTTCACGTTTCCGTCTTTGGCCGCCTGCGTGGTGTTGCGGAAAAATGCGGCAAGCGAATAATGGTCCTTCATGGTGATCGGATCGAATTTGTGATCGTGACACTGGGAACAGTTGATGGTGAGACCCAGGTAGACCCAACCGAGCGTCTGGACCCGGTCCGTGGCATAGAGGGCGAGGTTCTCCTCATCGATCGTGCCGCCTTCGTTCGTTGTCATGTTGCAGCGCTGGAAGCCAGTCGCGATGAGCTGGCTCTCGGTCGGGTTCGGCAAAAGATCGCCCCCGATTTGCTCGACGGTGAACTGGTCAAAAGGCTGGTTTCGGTTGAAAGCCGCGATGACCCAGTCGCGGTAGAGCCACATTTCGCGGTAGTTGTCGAAGTGGATGCCGTGTGTGTCCGCATAGCGGGCCGCGTCGAGCCAGTAGCGGCCGCGGTGTTCCCCCCATCGCTCGGATTTCAGGTAGCCGTCGATCAGTTTTTCGTAAGCCGTAGGATCCGTATCCGCGACAAAGGCTTCGACTTCCTGCGGGGTCGGAGGCAATCCGGTCAGGTCGAGGGCGACTCGGCGGGCGAGGGCGTGGCGGTCGGCTTCGGGGGCGGGAGTGAGTCCGGCTTTGTCGAGCCCAGCGAGGATGAACTGGTCGATGGGATTGACGACCCAGTCCTTTTTGGAGACTTCCGGAAGCGCGGGTTTCTCCGGCTTCACAAAACTCCAGTGCGGCTGCCATGCTGCCCCGTCGGTGATCCAGCGGCGGATGATCGCGATCTGCTCCGGCTTGAGATCCTTGTGGGCATCCGGAGGCGGCATGATGTCGTCGGGATCTTTGGTGATGAGACGATCATAGAGAGGGCTCTCATCAGGCTTGCCGGGAATGACCACGGGATCGACCCCGTCTCCTCCGAAGAAACTCTTTTTCGTGTCGAGCCGCAGGTCGGCCTTGCGCGTGCCGGAGTCCGGACCGTGGCAATGGAAGCAGGCATCCGCGATGATGGGCCTGACATCACGATTAAATGACAGAGGAGCATCGGCGGCCTTTAGCAGCGAGGTAACGGCGAAGGTCGTCGTGAGGAGAAGAAGGAGGATTTTCCGGATCATGGGGAGTTTTCGGTCAGGAGGGGTGGATCACCCCACATAGGTAAACGTCTTAAGGACGCATCTTTATTACGCACAAAAAGCGCCTCCTTGTAGCGTGATCGTGGCCGGAAGGGCGATTGTATACGGTCGGGTGGGGCATTGAACCCTGTTTGGAGGTCACCACTACGGTATTTCTTTGACCGAAAAAGCGAGTGTCAGTTCAACCGCTTTGCCTTTGCCCGCCGTTTCATCCTTCGGCCTGTTCTGTGGCTTCCCGTCGCGGCTCTGCGGCTTGCCATCTCCGTCGAACAGTTTGAATTCGAGCGGTTCGACGACCCACTTTGCCGTGTAGTCGCCGGCTGGCAGCTTTCCGAGATTTACGGCGAGGACTTCGTAGTAGGTAAACGTCTTGCCGTAGTAACCCTGCCAGATCGCTTCGCTCATCAGGATCGTGAACTCATGGCCGTGCCGCTCGATTTTCTTCACCCGGACACGGTCGTTGTCGTCGAGTTGACGGGTACGGAAGAGGAGCCAGTTTTCATCGGCGGGTGTCGAGGTGACGGTTGACTCAGTGAGCTGATCGGCCCAGTTGTCGAGATTGAGACCATTGGGTTTCGTTTTGAGCGGCGGCACCTGCTGCAGGAGGGGTGTGTCGTTCCATTTACCGGTATCTCCGCGAACTGATTCGCGAGCCGCAGTGAGATCGTCCGCGCAGACGATTAAGGGGGTGAATGTTAGGATGATAGAGAGAAATCGGATATTCATTTGAGTCATGCCTTCAGTTCGAGTTCCTGGTCCCTTCCTGGAAGCGAAAGAGCCAGGCGTAGGTGCGGATAAACAGACTGCCGCGAGCGATCGCCGGAGTCGCCCACGCGACGTCGCCAAGGGAGTTTTTTCCGATTAGTTTATACTGCGGTCCGTCCTCGATGACCCAGGTGTCGCCGTTTTCATTCAGCATAAAAACCTTTCCTTTGTAGGCCCACGGAGAGGCGTAAAATCGACCTCCCCGGGTATTGAGCCGTTGTTTCGGAATGATCTCCGCTCCTGATTTTGCGTGAAAGCAGGCCATCAGGCCCGAATCGTAGCAGACAAAAAGCCGCTCTCCGCTGATGAGATAGCAAGGATGAATGCTGGAGCCCCGCCGCTGTGACCAGGCAATGAACTGATTGCTTGTTTCATCCGGTTTCAGCGTGAGGTCACCACTTGCACCGGGACGAATCGCGTAGAGCGGGCCGTAGTGATAACCGGCCCCCACATAGAGCAGCCCGTCCTTTGCGACAGGCATGAGACTGACGAGACCGGAAGTGCCCTGCAATTCCCAAAGGAGCGAGCCGTCTTTCGGCGCGTAGGAGCGGATACGATTCGAGCCTATCGTGACCAGTTCATTTCTTATCCCGGTCTCCCAGACATAGGGGGTGGACCAGGTGCTTTTTTCCTCGCGGGGGATCCGCCAGAGGGTCTCGCCGGTACGCTTGTCGAGGGTTTCGAGGAAGGATTCCTGATCGTTGTCGTTCTGGATAAAAATCCGGTCACCATGGATGACGGGCGAAGTGCCGGTGTTCCATCCGTCCCGCATCGGATAGCTCGGCCAGCGGCGCTCCCAGAGTTTTTTGCCGTTCAAATCGCAGCAGAATAGGCCGATGTTGGCGAAGTAGGCATAGACGCGCTCGCCATCGGTGACGGGGGTCTCCGATGCAAAGGAATTGCGCGGGTGCCGCATCTGTGGCGGGATGCCTTTGTGCGCTTCGAATTCCCAGAGAATATCCCCGGTTTTAAAATCGAGACAGTAGAGCATCCAACGATGCTCCTCTTCCGCGCCAATGTGACCTCCGGGATAGCCGCCGATTTGAGGTGTCGGCAGTTCTGTTTTTCCCACCGCAGAAGTCAGGAAGACTCTATCGCCCCAAATGATAGGAGACGACCAGCCCCAGCCGGGAACTTTTGTTTTCCAGACGACGTTTTCGGTGGCGCTCCACGTCGTCGGCAAGGTCGCCCCTTCGCCAAGGCCGTCGGAGTTTGCCCCGCGGTACTGTGGCCAGTTTTCCGTTTCCGTGTGAGCCGGTTTCAGAGACACCGCAAGCAGCAGCAGAGTGATGAGAACGGTCTGCTTTTTCATGGGACAATTTCTATCTGATTTGAAGAAAAGTGTAAACTATCAATAAACATGCCCGTATGGGAGTGAATCACGTCAATCCCGATGAAGAAAATACTGTCCCGCTTCCTACCTTTCCTCTTGGCCCTCCTCTTCGTGATCCTGCTCGTCGCGATGAGTGGCAGCGGACTGATCGCAAAAAAAGTGATCGGACATCTGATCCTGCCATCGGGATTTCTCTGGCTCGTGGGATTGACCGCGATGTTCTGGCCGGGAGTGAAACGACCGGTGCGCGGAGTCCTCATCGGTGTGTGGTTGCTCTACTCGTTTGCCGGCAGCCCCTACGTGGGGGTGGCGCTGTTGCGCGTTCTAGAGGAGCCCTATTACCGCTTTGAACAACCGGCGGAAAAGCTGGATGCGCTCGTTCTCCTCGGCGGCGGCACCGGACTCTCGCCGGGTGGACAACCTGCCCTCGGGACGCACGGGGACCGGCTCTTGACCCCCGCGACCTTATATTATAAAGGCCTCGTCGGCACTCTCATCACGACAGGACGCAGCATCACCGAGGAAGGCGGGGATAGATTCCTTTCCCGCGAAACAGCGCAGATCTGGCAGGGGCTGGGCGTGCCTGCGGCTGCTATCATCGAAGTGCCCGAACCACGCAACACGAGTGAGGAAATCGCGGCTGTCGCTGCGCTGATGAAAAAGCATCCGGAATGGAAAACGGTGGGACTCTCCAGCTCGGCCTCGCACCTCAGCCGGGCCTTGAAAGAGTCACGGGCGCAGGGCCTCGCGCTCGTTCCGGTGCCGAGTGATTTCCGATCCACTCCGTTGATTTTTTCGCCGCTCTATCTGGTGCCTCAGGGGCGCGGCTTTCGCGATGTGCAGACCGCCTTGTGGGAGTGGATGGGGAGTGTGCTGTAGGCTGGCCTAATGAGCGGGGCCACTGAGGATCGGCCGCCTCCTGGCCAGCCGTAAGTCCTTGATCACCGCTCGGGGCCGGGGGCGACCCCGCTCCTTGAGGTCCAATCCCGAGGCCCGTTTCACTTCTTAAACATCGCATTCTCCGCGTCACCGCCGCTGAGGACGTAGGCGACTAGATCGAGGATTTCTTCTTTGGTGAGCATGGCCAGAAGCATCGGCGGCATCGGAGAGACGGTGGACACTTCGATGCTCTTCACGAGCTTACGGTCCACGTTGACACGCTGATTGGGATCGGAGAGATCCGTATTCAGGGTCACGCTGTCGCCACCGAGGTTGACCACGACGCCGCTGACGATCGTGCCGTCGTTCTGGGTCACGACAATGGGGGCAAACTGCTCGTTGATGACCTTGCTCGGATTGATGATCTGATCGAGAAAATCGTGCGGTGAATAACGGCCTCCCGCCCCGGTGAGGTCGGGTCCGTTCATGCCGCCGCCATCGCCGAAACGGTGACAGGCGTAACAGGCGGCACCGGCGAACATTTTCCGGCCGGTATCGAAGTTGCGGTCTTTCATACCGGTTTCGGTCGCTGCCGTTAACTCCTCCAGTGTCCATATCTTCGGTGTGCGGCCGATAAAGACGGTTCCGACGTTTTCAATCGCGGAGACACGAACGGGTTTCTTTGCAATGAGCTCGGCCAGCCCGGTCTTTTCCGCCTCCGTGAAGGTGGCGAGAGCGTCAAAGCGGATGAATTCGATAAATTTTTCAAAGCTCGATCCACCGCGATAGTTGGCCGCCTTGAGGAACCACTCAAGGTAGGCGGTGCGCGTTTCTTTTGTCCATCCGGTGGTGACAAAACGCAGGCTTCGGGCATACTCGAGCTGCTCTTCCTGGGTTACGGCTTCGGTCATGAGCGCGATTCCCTTTTCGGCCACGCTTGGAGCCTGGAGGTAGGCGAGGGTTTCACAGAGGAGCCAGTTGAGATCGAAGCTTTTTGCCGGAAAGGCCGGATCAAGGTCGGCAATGAGCGATTCGATGACCGGGCCATCAGGGCGATCAAAGCGGTTCAAGGTGATCCCTACGGTGCGAACGAGCGCGAGTTTCGATTCATGCCCGAGAGTGGAAAAATTGATTCCGGTGAGGGCGGCAAGAATGCGATCCCGCAGCACATGATCGGGTGCCGGGGTGGGAGTCGCTCCCTCGGCGACGGCAGTGGTTCTTGGTTTAGGAGCGGGCTCGCCGGGGGCTCCCCCTAGTGGCTTCGCGGGCACCCGGTGATAAGGGTCAATGCCGGCGACACGGGAGAGTGCGAGGAGGGCTTCGATCTGAGTCGCGGGATCCTTTTCGGTGAGCGCCTTCTCCTTCCAGGAGTCCACGGGCTGGTGCTCGATCGCGGTACGGGCGGCCCAGCGAATGTGACGGTCTTTGCTGGAAAGGTGAGGCCACGCCGCTTCAATCGCTTTGGGATCTTGATGGCCGTGGAAGGCCTCGAGTTCATGCCGCAGCTTCGCGGCATCGGTGATCGTGGTGTCGGGTTTGACGGGTGCCGTGTCTTCTCCGCCGGTGTAGGTGACGCGATAGAGACCGGATTGAACCCGGCGTCCGCCGATCGCGAAATACATCGCTCCGTCCTTAGGATGGATGATCGCGTCAGTCACGGGGAGAGGTGAGCCGGTGATGAATTCCTCTTTGACGCCCTTGTAACTCGCCCCGTCCGCAGTGAGGTGAACGGCGTACACTTTGCCCCAGCTCCAGTCCAGGATGTAGAGGGCATTTTGGTATTTGGCAGGAAATTTCGCGCCGTAGCCGAAGGTCGTCCCGGTCGGCGAACCGGGGCCGATATTGAGCGTCGCGGGGAGATTGTCCGCGTAAAACTCGGGGCGTTTTCCGGCTCCGTTGCGCCAGCCGAATTCGCCGCCGCTCACGACGTGGTTGACGCGGGTGGGGCGATACCAGGGCGTGTTGAAATCATACTCCATGTCCGCGTCGTAGGTGAAAAGTTCACCGGCATGATTGACCGCCGCGTCATAGACGTTGCGGAATCCTGAGGCATAGACCTCGAACTTTTTCCCGTCAGGTGAGACACGATAAATGATGCCGCCGGGAGCGAGGACGTGGCGGTTGTGGCCGCGGCCGTCGGGCATGCGGGGAAGGAGGTGGTCTTCTCCCCAGATCGTCGGAACGGGGGAGGTCGGTTCGGTCTCCGTGAGGATGGCGTTGTTACCGCAGACGAGGAAAAAATCTTTGCCATCGGGTGTCGGGACGACGGCATGGACACCGTGGTCGCCCTTGGAATCGAAGCCCCGGAGCAATTCCACCTTGTCGAGTTGATCGTCGCCATTGCTGTCGGTGATCCGGTAAAAACCGCTCTGGATTTTCTGTTCGTAGTCGTTCACCCCGACATAGAGGGCGCCGAAGGCGTAGTGCATGCCGTTCACGGCGCGCATCTCGACAGGGACTTTTTCGACGGACTTGGGATCGAGCGGCTTACCGGCGGCAGGAGCGGAGAAACGGTAAAGTCCACCGTACTGATCGCTTGCATAAATCCGGCCTTTGTCGTCGGCACAGAGTGCCACCCATGAGCCTTCCTCCACCCCGGGGACGGAGTAGAGCAGCTCTACGGCAAAGCCCTTGGGGACTTTGATGCGGGCGACCGGAGTGGCGGTATTTTCGCCGATGGCAGGGCCGACCTGATCGGGGCGTTTCGGGGCGTCCTTGGCTTTGCCTTTGCCCGGCGCGGCCTCGGCTGGTTTGCCCTGCGCGCCTTTCGCTTTTTCTTTTTCCTTCCCCTTCGGCGCGGGTTTCATGATCTCCTGCGCGTCGGAGGGCACGTCGGCTTTGGCGAAGGACGTCACGCCGCCGTCGGGGAGGACCTTGAGGCGCACATCTTTGATCTGCACGGTCATGGCCGGCCCCCCGTGGACCTGAAAGGCAAGGAGACCCTCAAGAGAGCGCCCGGCCTCGTCGTAGTCGTGGATTTCGGCGGTCACTTTGCCATTGAGCAAATGCACGAGATGATTGCCTTTCGCGATGACGGTGTAGTCATTCCATTCCGCCACATCAACGGCGATCGGGTCGTGCTCTTTCACGAGCCATTTTGCACCGGCGGGATCGACGACGACACTCTGTCCGTTCTTCGCGACGATGCCGCGTCCGCGCTCGTGATAGAGCATCGCATTGTTCTCGGTCGTCGGGTGAACATCACATTGATACCCGCCGATGGACCATTTGCCGACTTCGGGCAGTTCCTTGCTGCGATACTGGATGCCGGTGTTGTTGCCGGTCTGTTTGATTTTGACGTGGAGTTCGAAATTTTTCACAACGCCTCCGCGCCGGGCGTCGCCTCGCCAAATGAGAAACTGGTTGTAGGTGAGTTGTCCCGGGCCCTTCGTTTTTCCGGTGATGGCACCGTCTTCGATCGACCACAGTTCGGGGTTGCCGTCCCAACCGGTGAGGTCTTTGCCGTTGAAGAGGTCAACAAAACCCTCTTCGGCGGCGGAGAGTCGGAGGGTGACCGTGAGAAGCGCCAGGGCGAGGAGGCAAAGAGGGGATTTACGGGGATGCATGGCCGAATATTACGTCACCGGTTGTGAAAAAGCACCGTCAAAGTCGCGTGAGGCGCGGCAAGGTTTGTGTCGGAATGGACAGGGAGTGACTCAGGGTGTGTTTTTCACAAATTCAAGGAGCGGGGCCGCCCCGCCCCTGAGAGCTGTCCTTCGGAAAACTACCGGGCCGGGGGCGACCCGGCTCCTTGAGTTCTTCCGCGAAGGAGCATTCTCCTTTCACTCAATGGGGCTGAGAGGCAGGGCTTACGGAGTTCCGGGTGCTACGGGATTAAGTCCATGTTTCGTTGATACATGGAATGGCGCGAAGCGCGGTAGGGACGGTTCGATGAACCGTCCGCTGTTGAACCATGGGTGCCCATACGGACGCCCCGTCGGCGCGATCCGCTGACACGCGAGACCCTCTTTCTGGCGGCCAAGGCCTTCCTGCAATATCGGCGACGCGGGGGCACAAAGGTCTCGCCTCTCCCGGATTTTTTCATCGGAGTGCAAGCGGAATCACTCGGCATTGCCATCATCACCCATGACCCGGCTCGATGAGGAACCTATTTTCCAAAGGTGAAATTGATCATTCCCGGAAGACTGCCACCGCGCAGCCCCTGCTACAGAACAAACTCCCACTCCGCCAGGCGTTCCCCGTTCACCATCACCTCGACCAGATGCTTTCCCGCATAGTGTTTCCGCGTTGAAAAATCGCGTATCGTCTGCCGCTTTCCGATCACGAGCGTCTCTCCCGGTCCGATCTCGCGTTCTGTCCACTTGAAGACCTTTGCCGAGGTGCCGCCGGAATTCTTCACATAGTGGATCGCATAGTCGATCACGAGCTTTTGCGTTTTCGTCGCGAGGGAAATCATCTCAAGCGAGAGGCGTATTTCTCCGCCGAGCTTCACCCGGGCCGGGCTCACCCGGAACGCTTCGACCCGCACCTGCGCTTTTTCTCCCGCACCCAGGAGGGTCAGAGCCTCCTTGTTACCCTGTTTGATCAGTGTGCGCAGGGCGCGCTTTGCGATCCAGGTTGTATGCGCACTTTCCTGGCCCCACTCGCCGAGAATCGCGAGGACTTTCGCAGGATGATCCTTGGTGATGTCATTCAAGTGATTCGCGACCGACTTGCGCACATAGAGGCTCCGGTCGGCTTTCAGGTTTTCCAGGCTAGGCAGTGCCGGTGCTGGATCGGCGACCAAAACCTCAAGAC
>JAGNMT010000621.1 GCA_017991025.1 Verrucomicrobiales bacterium | reverse complement strand
CCGGTAACTTCGATCATCACCCGTGATGCGCAAGTTTTCGGACGGATGACCAAGCGGCAGTCCCGCCCGACAGGGTCAAGCCGGACACCTGACAGGGTCAGACGGGGGCTTTCTCAGATCGACATCGCGGAAAAGCCGCCGTCGACAATCATTTCGATGCCGGTGATGAAGGATCCGGCTTTGTCCGAGGCCAGCAGCAGGGTTGCTCCGATTAACTCATGCGCTTCCCCGAAACGTTTTGCCGGAGTGTGTCCCATGATCGCCGCGACCCGGTCCTCGGTGAGAACCTTGCGATTTTGTTCCGCTGGGAAAAAGCCGGGGACGAGCGTGTTGACCCGCACCTTCCGCTCCGCCCACTCGCGGGCGAGGTTCTTGGAAAGATTGTGCACCGCCGCTTTACTTGCCGAATAGGTGAAGACGCGGCTGAGGGGCCCCAGCCCCGAAATCGAGCCGATGTTGATGATGGATCCGCCGCCCTGCTCGAGCATGTGGCGTCCGAAAATCTGCGAACTGCGCAGAATGGAACCGAGATTGATGTCGAGGATACGGGAAAATTCCTCGTCCGTGATCTCGAGCACCGGCGTTGGTGAATTGACGCCCGCGCCGTTCACGAGGATATCGACGCGTCCTGTTTTCGCGAGCACGGTATCGAGCAGTTCGGCGAGTGAGTCGCGCGATGCCACATCTGCGGCGACAAAAAAAGCACGGCCCCCCGCTCCGTCGATCTCTCTGAGGCGTTCCGCCCCTTTTTCCTCGCTGCGCCCGACGATGGCGACGGTCGCGCCGGCCTGCGCGAGGCCTTTTGCCATCTCCCCGCAGAGCACCCCGGTGCCCCCGATGACGACGGCGGTCTTTCCTTCCAGCGAAAACAGATCTTCAACAAAACTCATGCCCATTCATACGACAGAGTCGTCCCTGGTCAACGGTTCGATTTCCTCAAGGGTGCTTTCGCCGCCTGCATCGGGCGATTCCTCTGTTTCGGCCGTGGTGTCTGCTTCGGCATAGTCATCGACGGTACCGCCGATTCCGTCTTCGATCTCCTTTCGCCACTTGCGCGAAATCCATGGACGAACGAGGCCGTAGATCAGGTAGGCCAGAAAGATAATGAGCGGGACAAACTCCACAAAGTTCACCGCGCAGACGAGCACGAGCACGGCGACGAAGAGCCAGACGAGGGACTTTTTCGCCTTCCAGTTCATCGCTTTAAAACTCGGATAGCTGAACTCGCTGAGCATCATGAAAGAGAGCAGAAGCATCAGCACGAGGAGCAGGTAGCGCCAGGGGCCGAGATCTTTTTGTCCCTCATTCAGCCAGAGCATGAACATGGTCAGGGAGGCGATCAGCCCCGCTGCTGCCGGGATCGGGAACCCCACAAAATCGCGGGATGCGGGCGCATCTTTATTCTCGGATGCCGCCTGGGAAAGGCAGTTGAATCGCGCCAGACGCATTGCTCCGCAGAGGAGGTAGATGAAAGCGACGGTCCAACCGAGGCGGTCATCGAAGGATTGCAGCACGATATCCATGACGAGCAGGGCGGGGGCGATACCGAAGGAAACGATGTCGGCAATCGAGTCGAACTCCCGGCCGAACATGGACTCCTGCCCTCTTAATCGAGCGAGACGGCCATCGAGGGCATCGAAGAAACAGGCTCCGAGAATCAGGAAAATCGCGAGATGAAAATCTTTCGCTCCGCCCGCGACGTCCTGCATTCCCGCAAAAATCGTGACCACCGCACTGAATCCGCAGGCGAGATTTCCTGCTGTCATCAGATTGGGCAACAAATAAACCTGAGGATTACTCCAGGGACCGGGGACGTGACGTTTCATGCGCCCAAGTTCCCGTTCATTTGCCAAAGTTCAAATTTCAAATGTAATTCGCGGCAGATCGGTCCATATTGCTGTCCCATGGCAGAAACGGCTGAATTACTAGAAATCGACGGTACCATCACGATGGGTGAGGTCCTCGCCCGCTTCCCCGGAGCGAAACGCGCCCTCTTTGCCCGCTATCACATCGGCGGTTGTCAGAGCTGTAGCTACGATAACAACGAGTCGCTCGCTTCGGTTTGCGCCCGAAACGAAGATCTCCCCGTCCATGAAGTCATTGAGCACATTCTGAAGGCGCATGAGAGCGATCTCGATATTCTGATCGAGCCGGTCACCCTTTTGGAAGCCCTGTCGCAGACTCCTCCGCCCCGGCTTCTCGACCTTCGCACCCGCGAGGAGCACGAGGCTGTCGCCCTCCCGAACTCGGAGATGTTCAGCAACGACCTCCTTCAAAACATTTTCGGTCACGAGTCAAAGGACAGGCTCATCGTCCTCTACGATCACACCGGTGACCGCAGCCTCGACGCCGCGGCCTATCTCATCGGTCATGGTTTCAAAAACACCCGTGCTCTCCGCGGCGGGATCGACGCCTACGCCGCCGAAGCGGATAAAGAATTGTCGCGGTATAAACTCGAGTTCGAAGATTGACCTTCAGCGTTCTCGGTTTCTCGTTCCTGAACGCCTCAACCTCTGAATCCCTGAATCCCTAATGGAATCCACCGAAGACCGCATCCAGGCCGCCATCGCCAATCCCCAGAACATGGGGGAAATGGCCGATGCGGACGCCATCGGGACGGTCGGAAATCCCGAGTGTGGCGACATGGTCCGGATGTGGCTGAAATTTACTGAGAAAGA
>JAGNMT010000620.1 GCA_017991025.1 Verrucomicrobiales bacterium | reverse complement strand
GAGCAACCCCGGGTGAGAAGGCGGCATCCCGTTGTTTCCGAAATCACTCGGCGTCGAGACCAGGCCGGTTCCGAAATGCCCCTGCCAGATGCGGTTCACCATCACACGGGCGGTAAGCGGATTCCGCGGATCGGCGATCCAGTCGGCGAGGGCGAGACGACGCTTTTGCTCGGGGGTTTCCTTCGGGAGGGCAAGGTCACCGAAGACACTGAGCACCGCAGGCACGACGGGATCCTTCGGCTGCTCCGGGTCGCCACGATTGAGCAGATGAATTTCGTCAGGGGCGCGAAACATCCCGGCGAAAACTTTCTGCGTGTTGGCGGCCGCCTTAATCTTAGTTTCGTTCGTTTTCTTCTCACTCAGGAGAGGCGCGGCGCGAGCGCCCTCCTCCGGGGTGAGGCCGCTGAGGCTGAGTTTCGCCTCTTTCCCGTCCCCGGCGGGATCATACTTCCGCCGGTCACCCGCATCGGCGACGGTGGACCAGTTGCCGGCGCTGTTTCCGATCTCGATCTGATAATCAATCGCGAGTCGGTCCGTATACTTTCCTTCCCGGTCCCGCCCCCATACGACACGCTCGATCGTTTCTTCCTTCGCGAACTCCAGTTCCACCCAGCCCCTGCCAATCTCGCTTCCCATCCAACTGCGTGAGTTGCCGTAACGCCCGTCATTGAGGAAGCGAAGTTCGTGCCGCTCGGCAACGCCGATGTCTCCACTCGACTTGCGCTTCGTCCCGGCGGTTTCGAGTGCGACATTACGTCCCTCGATGTTGAAGACTTCCAACTCGTCGAGACAAGGTTCGAGATTATTTGTCGCCTTGATCGTGAATCGAACCCGCCTCGCTTTGACCGGGGCAAAACGATCCGCGTTTTCACGGGCGTTGATCATGGGACGTTCGGTGCCGGATTTCACAAAAGGCACGAAAGCGGATAAAGCCTTGTCGATCTCCGCCTGACGCGCCGTCAGCCGCACCACTTCAGCCCGCGCCGCCTCGGCTTCAGGGGTGTGCAGATCGCGGTCGGCATACTCCACGCCGGCGACAAAGGCCTGCATGGCGTAATAGTCCTTCGCGCTAATCGGATCAAATTTGTGATCGTGACAACGGGCACACCCGACGCTGAGACCAAGGAAAGTCTGGCCGATGTTCATCACGATCTCATCGAGGGAATCCTGACGGGCGAGCCGCTTCGAGGGTTCATCTTTACCGATCTGTCCGGGAAGCAGCACCGAAGCAGTCACAAGAAATCCCGTCGCCGCGTCTTTGCCGAAGGCATCTCCCGCGATCTGCTCGCGAATGAATTGGTCGTAGGGCGTGTCGGCGTTGAACGCCTGAATCACATAGTCGCGATAAGGCCAGGCATTGGGACGCTCGGTGTTGACCTCGAATCCATGGGTGTCCGCGTAGCGAACCACATCGAGCCAGTGCTGCGCCCAGCGCTCCCCGTAGCGGGAACTAGCGAGGAGTCGCTCCACGGCGGATTCGTAGTCGCGGTTCTTCAAAAAAGCCGAGACCTCCTCGGGCGTCGGAGGCAATCCGATGAGGTCGAAAGAAACCCGACGCAGCCAGGACACCGGATCCGCTACCGGAGACATCGTGAGGCCGTTTTCTTTCAGCTTCGAGAGGATGAAACCGTCAATCGCGTTCGCTTCAGGTTCCCCTTTGACAGACGGCTTCCCGTTTGAACTTGAAACTTGAAACTTGAAACCTGGAACCGCCGGCGTTTTCAGCGGCTTGAAGCTCCAGTGGTCGCGCGGGTCTTTGAGGATTACCCGGTCCACTCCCTCCGGCCACACGGCCCCTTCATTGATCCATGCGGTCAGCGTGGCGATCTGCGCGGCTGAAAGTCGCTCGCCCTTCGGCGGCATCCGTTCGTCCTCGTCGCTGGTAGTGACGAAGTGAATCAGAGGGCTGTCCTTTGCGTTACCGGGAATGATGTCCGGCCCGTGCCCATCACCACCCTTCAACGCCGCCGATCTCACATCGAGCCGCAGGCCGGATTTCTGCTTCTTTTCACCATGACACTCATAACAGTGCTTCTCAAAAATCGGTCGCACGTCACGAACAAAGTCCACCGGCGCGGCATAAGCGTGCGCAGCGAACCAGAACGGCATAAAGAACACAGAAAATGAGAAACGGGTGGTCATTAGGATCGTCAGTGAAATATCTCCAACTACCGGCGCAATCTAACGCCCTTTTTTCCGCAACCGCGTAATTTCCACGAGCGCTCCGTCGCGTCGGAGCCCCTCCCCGCGCTACCGGTACGCCGCGACCGGTTTCGGCACAACGCCGAGCTCCGGGTAGTTGAAGCCGCTTTCCAGAGGCTCGTAGGTGCCGATGATATCGACGCTGCTCGCCGGATTGATGGCGGTTTCCATGCCCATTCCCCAATAGACGGCGTTGACGATCAGGCGGCGCAAGCCCGCACTTTCGAGATCGTGGCCGCTGCCCATCGTGGAATGGAAAACGCGGGCACTTTTACCCTCGCTGGTGTGCCAGGTCTTGAACCAGGCGACCGGCAGGGGCTCCAATTCGGGATTGGGTGGGTCGTCGTGTTTTCGCCCCATGAGCGGCTGACCCCAGACGAGAGCAGTGCAATCGGCGGGCAGGCTCGTCCCTTCTTTGTAAGTCCGGTAAACATCCGAGTTTCCCCAGATGTCACTCACCCCACTGAGGATGGAATGGTTCTTTTG